>NZ_JAUVEY010000140.1:0-5500 GCF_030594565.1 Methanococcoides sp. | reverse complement strand
TCTTTCACCAGTGTTCTGATGTTGAAGGACGGCTGTGAGAATCCTTACCTTGAGAATTTCGATGAGGTCCTTTCAATACTGAAGAAGAACGATGTCGTTCTCTCCCTTGGGAACACGATGCGTAGCGGTTGCGTTCATGATGTGTGTGATAATCCGCAGATGATGGAGATCAGGAAGAACGCAAAACTTGCAGAACAGGCTAATGAGGCTGGTGTCCAGGTAATCATTGAAGGCATGGGCGGTCATGTGCAGGCAAATGATATTGTCCCCCACATTCAGGCTCACCGCTCCCTTTCCAATTACCCTCTCTTTGTAGCAGGTCCGTTGCCGACTGATGTCGGTATGGGGTATGACCACATCTCTGGGGCAGTTGGTGCGAGCATTGCAAGTGGCAATGGTGCTGATTATCTTTGCTACATAACTCCGGCAGAACATCTCTCCCTTCCAACACCTGAGCAGGTGCGTGAAGGACTTATTGCTTTTAAGATCGCGGCACACATAGGCGATTCCATGAAATACGGTCTCGATGATCGAGATAAATTGCTTGCTGACAGGCGTGCCAATTTTGATTGGGAAGGACAGATGGAACTGGCACTGGATCCTGATAAACCTAAGGGGATGTGTCCCATGACAGGTCCTTGCTCCATGTGTGGCGAATACTGTGCCATCAAGATAATGTCTGATTATTTGTCGGAAGGTGTCTGAATTGGTGTCAGAACTTCCCTCTATACAGATGGTCGGTATACGAACTCCTATCATTAAGGTAGGTGATGATATCGTGGAAATTCTATGCGAAGCCTTCGAAATGCATGGTGTATTTCTGGAAGCTGGTGATATACTGGTTCTTGCCGAATCTGCGGTAGCGACTGCAGAAGGCAGGTTGGTGAAGCTATCGACCGTAGTTCCGGGGAAAATTGCAAAGGAACTTGCAGGTAAGTATTGTCTTGATCCCAGGGAGATGGAGCTCGTTCTTTGTGAATGCGATGAGATCATTGGGGGTGTGCCTGGGGCTGCTCTCACTTTGACCAATGGGACATTGTCCCCTAATGCAGGCATTGATGCTTCCAACGCCCCGGAAGGGCATGTTGTGCTTTTGCCTAAGGATGCTCAGAAAAGTGCTGCTTACATAAGGAAGGGCGTTGAAGGGTATTCTTCCTGCCATGTGGGTGTTATCATTGGAGATAGCCGCACCCAGCCTTTGCGTCTTGGTTGCATGGGGGTCGCACTTGGGACTTCCGGTATAGTTCCAGTTGAAGATGCACGTGGCTCACATGATCTTTTTGGGAAACCTCTTCATATAACACGCAAGGCGGTTGCGGATAATCTGGTATCTGCTGCTCAGCTTTTGATGGGCGAGGCAGATGAATGCATCCCATGTGTGCTGATTCGCGGAGCTCCTGTGGAAATGTGTGAAGGGTCTGAGGAGATGCCACTGTTCACACCGGAAGAGTGCATGTATTACAGCAATATCAAAAGGAATTGAGAATGCCTTTTGCCCCTTTCCAGCATATCTTCTGAGAATGGTCTTCAAAAAAGATCTCGATCTTGCGGCTGTTCTGTTAGCGAGTGTCATAATTGATGTCAGTGTCACAATCAAAAGCTATTTATAGAATGCAACCAATGGTTTTGTACAAAGCGTGCAATACCGCTTACTTATATTTTTCAGTTACAAAGGTGATCTTCAATGAGCAATGTAGTAGTAATGGATTTTACAGCAACGTGGTGTGGGCCTTGCCAGATACAGAAACCTATCCTTGAACAGCTCGAGGGTGAAATGGGGGACAAGGTAGAGTTCAAGATGATAGATGTTGACCAGAACAATGCCCTTGCAGGCAAGTATGGGGTCAGTGCAGTACCTACTCTCATCATTGAGAAAGATGGCGAAGTGGTAAAGCGATATACAGGTGTTACCAGTGCTGACGTACTTCGTACAGAGCTGAGTGCTCTTATCTGAACTTTCTTTTCATTCATTCTTCCTCTATTTTTTGTGTTACTTCTTCTTCTTCTGACAACATGTAAATAACTTGAACTCGTCCATTGGCCAGAGGTATCATTTGAACAGATTTGCAGACATGGGAGTTCTGGCATTCCGCCAGAAGAATTCACGAGGAACGTTCAAACCCCATCTTGCCGTAAAATTCCGGACAGATGGTGGGAACCTTTGTACTTTTTCCATTGATTCGACACGTGTTCCTAATAAGCAGCCTCAACCGGATGCTTACCTTGTCACTCATGCTCATTCTGACCATAATGGCAAGTCTGCAATGCTCTCTGACCTCTCAGTTTCCACGGAAAAGACTGCTAAAGCACTTGAGATACGTCATGAACGTGAGTTCAAGGGGCGTACTTTAGCATGTGGGGATTCCATCGACATCAATGGTGTGACCGTAAAGACCTATCAGACGGGACATACTGCAGGAGCGGTTGGCTTCTATTGGGTGAACGATGTGGGTACCCGTATTCTTGTCACCGGGGATGTTAAGGATCCTTCTGCACTGCCAAAATGTGACGTGCTGATAACTGAAGCGAACTATGGCGATCATTCTGACCCGTCCTGCCATTTCGAGGATGATATTGAAGGCTTTAGAAATGTGATGGAATGTGGTTCCCAGGTTGCTTTCGGTGCTTATGCATTTGGGAAGGCCCAGCGTGCGGTGGAGCTTTTGCGTGATATTGGTTACCATGGGACGATCGCAATGGAAGAAAAGTCACTGCTTCTGACACGCAGCCTTGTGGATAATGCGGGGGATATAGTGGCTATCGGGGAATGTGATGAGGGCGAGGTCTGCATCGTACCGCCGTGGGACCTTAAGAAGTTGCCTCATTCGATGAAAAAATATGTGCTGACAGGAAGGCTGGATTATAGCTACCCTGCCCTGCAGATAAGTGACCATCTTGATGCTAATGGCCTTGCCAAAATGGTGGAGGATATAGACCCTGAG
The DNA here is from genome assembly GCF_030594565.1 of Methanococcoides sp. Classification (NCBI taxonomy): domain Archaea; kingdom Methanobacteriati; phylum Methanobacteriota; class Methanomicrobia; order Methanosarcinales; family Methanosarcinaceae; genus Methanococcoides; species Methanococcoides sp. The sequence goes on along the minus strand of NZ_JAUVEY010000140.1, from coordinate 2,558 downwards.
CTGACAATTGTGTATCATCCTTCAGGAGAAAGGCCGGAAAAATTTGCTTCCTATCTAAATAGTGTAGGCAGAGAAGCTGTATCCCTTGATCAGGTCAGCAATGTTCTAAGTAATGAGTTTCTTTGATCTACTCTCTGCAGGAATAAACGTTTATATATGTTCTAATGATTATAACAACCAATCTTAATAATTAACTCAGGAGAAGATGCCAATTGAAAAAGGAAAGCAAAGTGAAGTCGGATGGCACCAAAAAGGTAGTTCAGACTGACGCTCCTGCAGTGTCCACAAAGCCCGCTGCGATCAAAGTAAAAACTCCGGAAGAGCGCAAGGTAGCACATATACAGGGTATCATCAAGACTGCTGTTGCAGCATTCCTTGGTATGATCGCCGGTCTTGGTGCATTCCTCCAATTCGGTGCAGGTACCGAAACCAAATGGTATGCAGTGCTGGTCATTGTCGGTGTGTTGGCATATTATGCGCAGCGCTTCATCTATCCAGCTATCAATATAAACACGAAAGAGTTCGGGCCAAAGGATTGGTTCTATGTCGAATTCATCGTTATCGACTTCTGCCTTGTGACATGGGTATTGCTGTTGAACTGACAGTATTCATGCTACTCTTTTTTTCTTTTGCGTACAGCTTATTAAATATCCCATTAACAACTTCAGTGATCCATCATGCGAATTGCAATATTGAATAAGGATAGGTGCCAGCCAAGGCGATGTAGCCACGAATGTGAGAAATACTGTCCTAGGGTCAGGACAGGATACGAGACAATTGTGTTCGGAGATGATGGTAAAGCCATTATATCTGAGGAACTATGTGTCGGCTGTGGCATCTGTGTCAACAAATGTCCTTTTAGCGCTATTATGATAATCGGTCTGCCTGAGGCTCTTGACAAGCCGACCCACAGGTATGGTCAGAACGGTTTTGCCCTTTATGGATTGCCAACCCCCCAGGTGGGTAAGGTAACCGGTATTCTTGGTCCGAACGGTATTGGTAAGAGTACTTCAGTACAAATTCTGTCAGGTGCTCTTGTTCCTAACTTCGGAGAAGAGACCGGTGACTGGGACACAGTATTGGATCACTATGCCGGTACTGGAATGTATGACTATTTCAAGGATGTTATCGATGGCAAGATCAAAGTATCCCAGAAACCGCAGTATGTGGACATGATCCCTAAGGCTTTCAACGGCAAGACACGTGATCTTCTTGAAGGTACTGATGAGCGCGGTGTAATGGATGAACTTGTCGAGAAGCTTGACCTAAGTCACATAATCAACCGAAATATCGGTGAGCTCAGTGGCGGAGAGTTGCAGAGGGTAGCCATTGCCGCATGTGCAGCAAGGGATGCAGACTTTTACTTCTTTGATGAGATAAGTCCATATCTGGATATCTACCAGCGTATCAATTCCTCACAGCTTATACAGGAGCTAGCAAAGGACAAGGCAGTTCTTGTCGTTGAGCACGACCTTGCAATTCTGGACATGCTTTCGGATGTTATTCAGATAGCATACGGTATGCCAAGCGGGTATGGTGTGATCACACATCCAAAAGGTGTCAGGATCGGTATCAACCAATATCTCAAAGGTTACCTTCCTGAAGAGAACGTACGTGTCAGGCCGGATGCCATTACTTTTGAAGTGCATCCTCCACGTGTTGCAACTGACATTGCCACTCTTCTGGATTACAATGCTTTCTCCAAAAAGTACGGTGACGGTTTTTCACTTAAGTCCGATGGCGGTTCTTTAAAAGAAGGTGAAGTGATCGGAATTGTCGGTCCTAACGGTATTGGTAAGTCCACTTTTGTAAAGATCCTTGCAGGAGAGGTTGAACCTGATGAGGGTGAGCTGGAATCGGAAGTTTCCATCTCCTATAAACCTCAGTACATCAAAGTGGATTCTTTCATGCAGGTACGACAGTTCTTAAGGAGCATCACCCGCAGGTTCGATACCAGCTATTATGAAGCTGAGATAATCAAGCCACTTCAGCTTGAGCCCCTCTTTGATAAAATGCTGAACGATCTGAGTGGCGGTGAGTTACAGAGGGTTGCCATCGCAGCATGTCTTTCAAAGGATGCTGATCTGTATATTCTCGATGAACCAAGTGCGCACCTTGACGTAGAGCAGCGTTCACTTGCAACGAAGGCGATAAAGAGATTTGCAGAAAATAATGGTAAGACCGCAATGGTCGTAGACCATGACATCTACATGATAGATATGCTCAGTGAACGCCTGATAGTCTTCGAAGGCGAACCGGCGGTCTACGGTATAGCACATCCTCCGTCTTCAATGCAAATTGGTATGAACAAATTCCTCTCTGACCTTGGTATCACTTTCAGAAGGGATGAAGATACTACAAGACCAAGGGTCAATAAAAAAGATTCACGTCTTGACAGAGAACAGAAAGCAAAAGGTGAATATTATTACTACAAGCTGGATGAGTGAATATCTCATCCTTTTTATTTCCATTATTTAATTCGATCTTTTTTTCTTCGAAAGGTACCATGTAAGGAATTCGGTATAGAGTATGATACCGATGATCGTGGACCATGTGAA
>NZ_JAUVEY010000070.1:0-11193 GCF_030594565.1 Methanococcoides sp. | reverse complement strand
ACCTTTATGGAATCCACATAGTCGGAAACTTCATTAGCGATACGAAGGGCATGCTCTCTGTCAGTTACATCCAGAGCAAGGATGAGTCGGTTCTTTTTTTCCATTGGGCAACTCCTTTAAGGTCCGGTATCTCACCAGCCGAACATACAATAGCTGGTCCGTTTTATTTTAGTTCATTGTTCCCCTATTTCATTAACCTTTCTTTTCAGAGCTTCAACAACTGCCGGATCCTGGAGTGTGGATATGTCCCCTATCTCCGTTCCATTCGTAATAGCCTTTAGAACACGCCTCATTATCTTGCCGCTTCTCGTCTTTGGCAGCTCCTCGGTGAAGATGATCTTCTTTGGGCGTGCGATAGGTCCGATCTCATCCACCACATGCTGCTTCAATTCATCTTCAAGGAGTGAACAGGAATCACCACAGGATGATTCGAGGATCACATAGGCATAGATGACCTCTCCTTTTATCTCGTCTACTTTTCCATCAACTGCAGCTTCGGCAACCGAAGGGTGTGAGACCAGTGCACTTTCGATCTCCATTGTTCCGAGCCTGTGACCTGATACCTTGATGACATCGTCCAACCTTCCAAGTATCCAGAAATTACCGTCCTCATCCTTACGTGCACCATCACCGGCAAGGTACGTATCGGTTCCCCATTTGTTCCAGTATGTGTCAATGAATCTCTGTTCGTCTCCGTTTATGGTACGTATCATACTTGGCCACGGGTTCTGAAGGGCAAGGTAGCCTCCTGATCCCATTGGTACTTCATTGCCTTCATCATCCAGGATATTGGCTTTTATTCCCGGGAATGGTCGGGTTGCAGTTCCCGGTCTCATCGTAGTGATGCCCGGCAATGGGCTTATCATTATCATTCCGGTCTCTGTCTGCCACCATGTATCAACGATGGGGCATTTCGATTTGCCTATGATCTCATAGTACCAGAGCCATGCTTTTGGATTAATGGGCTCACCCACACTTCCCAGAAGTCGCAATGAGGATAGGTCATACTTTTCTGGGATCTCGTCTCCCCATTTCATGAAAGTGCGTATTGCGGTAGGTGCTGTGTAGAATATCGTCACACCGTATTTTTCAACAATGTCCCAGAATCTGCCCTTGTCCGGGTAATCAGGTGCTCCTTCGTGCATTACAATGGTGGCACCGTTGGAGAGAGGCCCGTAGACAAGATATGAGTGTCCTGTGATCCATCCGATGTCTGCAGTACACCAGAAAATATCATCATCCTTTAGATCGAAGATCCAGTTCGATGTCACATGTGTCCCGACCATGTAACCGCCGGTCGTGTGAACAACTCCCTTTGGTCTGCCGGTAGTTCCGCTGGTGTACATGATGAAAAGTATGTCCTCTGAATCCATGGGTTCAGGTTCGCATTCAGAATCCATGTTATGAATGACATCGTTCCACCATACGTCCCTTTCCTTTTTCATTGGAATTACGTTTGCGGCATGATCTACCACAATTACCTTTTCGACCGCCGGGGCATTTTCAAGCCCTTTGTCGGCTCTTTCCTTTTGCTGTATGAGATTTCCTTTGTGGAAGTAACCATTACATGTTATGACAAAACGGCTATGTGCATCTTCCACGCGCTGTGCCAGTGCTTCTGATGAGAAGCCAGCAAATACGACACTATGTGGTGCACCTATTCTTGCACATGCAAGCATGGCTATGACAGCTTCCGGTATCATCGGAAGATAGATAGTAACGACATCTCCTTTCTTCACACCGAGCTCTTTCAGACCTGAAGCAAAACGCGCAGTTGCATCCCTGAGTTCTTTGTAGGTGTATGTTTCGGAGTTCTCCATTTCTCCTTCCCATATAAGTGCGGTCTTATCACCATGCTTTAGGACATGACGGTCAAGACAGTTGTAGGATGCATTCAGTTTTCCACCGTTGAACCATTTTGCATGCGGAGGCTGCCAGTCAAGGACAGTGTCCCATTTTTTGAACCAGTCAATGTTCTCGGCCAATCCCTCCCAGAACCCCTCGATATCAGCCTCAGCTTTTTCATATATGTGAGGGTCGTTCATATTGGCATTTTTTACAAAATCTTCCGGTGGTTGGAATTCCTGTTGCTCTTTAAGTAAAGATTCTATTGTTTCTGTCATATGTCCCCAGTCCATATTTTTTTAATGTCGTATATAAAAGTTAACGATTAATCCTGTATATGTTTAGTGGTCTATATTTCACTCTTTTCAATAATTCTTGTATCATCTTATTTTTGTATTATGAATAATAATTTGTTCTCATATTCTTTTGAAAATAAGTTATATTCTAGTTATTCATAGCACTTTCTTATCGAGATATTTTCATATCGATCTTGAATGTATGCTTAATTTGTTTAATTTTTTAAATATTAATATTATTTAATAATACGAATCAACAAATTATTGATACTATGTTACTTTCATTCAGCGTATGACCTTTGATCACAAAACTGTAAAAGATGAAATTGCAGGCTGTAGGTACAATATTGAGACTTATTGAAAGGGTGCAGGAAAAAAGAGTGTTCCTATTTACTTATCTCCCATTGATAAGTGTGCTAAAAAATGTATGCGATAGCATAGCTTATCTTGAGAATGGAACTATAACAAGAATAGAGGAAATGTGATCTGTTCGTCATATGATAAGCGCAGGTATTAAAAAATTTGGGAATGGGGAGTGTGGTGGTACGTCTAAGAAACTACCTGCGCCATATGTTCTTTTGTTAACAATGTTATAAATAAATTGCGAATGTTAATCACTTCTTATTTATATTTAACTGTTCTGTCAATATCGGTTAGTTACTATTGGATCGTTAATATTTCCTCGAGCGGAACATCTGGGGCTGAAGCAGTGGTGGATGGTCTTCTTTGTAACGAACATTGTCCTTCTTGAACCGTTCGGACCCTTCTCCGGTTATGTTCAAAAAGATGTTCTCTTCCTTTTTCACATTACCTTCCTCGACATGGCGTACGGATATGTGCGCAAAAGAGACATTTCGTTATCACAATGCAAACGATAATCAACACCGTGATCAGTTCCGTATTGCATGCATTTTATTGTGAGATATCTCCTGGTATGAATAACAAAAAGGTCCATTATGTAGTTATTGAAATATCTTCTTTTCAGATCTGCTGATAGAATATACTGGGAGTTGCTCTGACATCGTTTACAGTTTTGGTCTGTCCATTGGGGTAGATGACTTCCATGGAATGCACTATGGTGTCGAGATCACGGCTGTCGTGGAGGTAGTAGTCATCACTGATCCTTGAGACATCCTTTAGCGATATCTTAACAGTGTCATATCCAACTTCCTCTATCTTTGCATTCTCATATTTTGAGAATATATCCATGAATGAGGATTCAAGATACCTTGTACCAAAGGCAAGAATGTACATTCTGGCAAAGAAATTGAGGTTATATGTTACCGTTACCGAGGCATCGGTCTTGTCAAAGCTCATGACCACTTTATCAAGGTGGATGATATCATTATTTTCTGGCATAGCGTATGCGCATATGGGTAGAAATGTGGAAAAGAGGACCAATAATATTACTATGAAAGAAAATGATCTCATATTCAGTTGAATTGTATTACAAGTAAATATTAGTAACGCAAAATATGAAACTATTGGAATAATTTGTATTTGGCGGGTCTAACACATGTGAAATCCGCAGAGAGTGCAACAATTTAACATTTTACAATCGATACATTCATATCTTGTGTGTTCTATTTCAACCTGCATTTAGCATCTTATATAGTTGAACGATTCGTTCCTTCAATGGAGCGATAATTCAGTGACCTTTATATAATGTATCATATTGATCAAATAATTATTAGATCTAAACAAAAAGGAGTATGAATATGGATAGTTTAATTTACCTTGCCCCTCTGGCAGGTATCGTAAGCTTGGCATTTGCTGCATTCTTTGCTTCCGGTGTTCTTAAGGAAGGAACCGGCACAAAGGAAATGCAGGACATATCACTTGCGATCCAGGAGGGTGCTATGGCTTATCTGAACCGTCAGTATAAGACCATAGCTGTAGTAGCAATTATTCTTGCTGCGCTTATGTTCTTCCTTCTGGGAGACGACAGTGGCAAGATCGCAATAGGATTCATCGTTGGTGCAGCTGCATCCGCACTTGCTGGATATGTTGGAATGAACGTATCTATCAGGGCTAATGTCAGGACAGCACACGCAGCTTCAAAGGGCTTGCAGGAAGCAATGTCCGTCGCATTCCGCGGTGGAGCTGTAACAGGACTTGCAGTAGTAGGTCTTGCACTGCTGGGTACCAGTGGTTTCTATATTATTTTCGGCGATGTTGACCTTGTGATCGGATTCGGTTTCGGTGCAAGTCTTATCAGCCTTTTCGCAAGGGTCGGTGGAGGTATCTTCACAAAGGCTGCCGATGTCGGTGCTGATCTTGTAGGTAAGATCGAGGCTGGTATTCCTGAGGATGATCCAAGGAACGCCGGTGTCATTGCTGACAACGTAGGTGACAATGTCGGTGACTGTGCGGGTATGGGCGCAGATCTGTTCGAGACATATGTCGTTACCGTCCTTGCATCAATGCTTCTTGGATCCCTTATCCTTGAAACATATCCAAACGCAATCCTTTACCCATTGATCCTCGGTTCAGTGGCTATTTTCGCGTCCATCATTTCCATGTTCTTCGTGAAGGTCGGCAGCGATGGAAAGATCATGAAAGCACTCTATAAAGGAGTTGCTGTATCAGCAATTCTTTGTCTGGTTGCATTCTACTTCGTGACCGATTCCCTCATGGGTGACATGAGATTGTACTACGCATCCATCGTGGGTATTATCATAATGGTATTGATGGTAGTATTTACAGAATACTACACTTCCACAAGCTTCCGTCCGGTCAAGACAATTGCCAAGGCATCCGAAACTGGTGCTGGTACAAACGTCATCTCCGGTCTCGCTATTGGATTCGAAAGTACGGTACTCCCAGTGATAATCATCATTGCAGGTATCCTTGGTTCCTACTTCATTGCAGGCGGTGCAACAGACCCTGCATTAGGTGTTTATGGTATTGCTATTGCAGCAGCAGCAATGTTGTCCACAACCGGTATGATCGTAGCACTTGACTCATACGGTCCTATCACCGACAATGCCGGTGGTATCGCTGAAATGGCAAAGATGCCTGAAGAAGTACGCAAGATCACCGACGCACTCGATGCGGTCGGAAACACAACGAAGGCTGTAACAAAAGGTTATGCCATAGCTTCTGCAGCACTCGGTGCAATGGCGCTTTTTGCAGATTACAGGTACAAGGTAAACCTCGAAGCAGGCTCGCTCAGCCTTGACAACCCTATTGTTATTGTTGGTCTTCTTATCGGTGCACTGCTTCCATTCCTGTTCACTGCTATCACAATGAAGGCAGTAGGAAAAGCAGCATTCGCTATTGTTAACGAAGTTCGCCGCCAGTTCAGGGAGATCCCTGGTATCATGGAAGGCACCACAAAGCCGGAATATGGCAAGTGTGTGGACATCGTAACTGCAGCAGCTATCCGTGAAATGGTAGTTCCAGGTATCCTCGCTATCTTCGTTCCACTTTTAGTTGGAGTCGTGCTTGGTCCGGAAGCTCTTGGTGGATTGCTTATCGGTATCATCGTTTCAGGTCTTCTCCTTGCTCTGACCATGAACAATGGTGGAGGAGCATGGGATAACGCAAAGAAACTTATCGAAGACGGCCAATATGGCGGGAAAGGTTCCGATGCTCACAAGGCAGCAATTGTCGGTGACACAGTCGGTGACCCATTCAAGGACACATCAGGTCCTGCACTTAACTCTCTGATCAAAGTCGTGAACATGATCGCTATCCTGTTCTCTTCTCTGTTCATCGGCAAGGGATTGTTCTGATTCGAACAATTTAAAAACGAATTTCGGGTCGGGAATATCCCGGTCCATTTCTTTTCTTTTTTTCTAATTTCAGTTTAATTTCATTGCTTTGAGTATATTGTCGAATGCCAAAGCTTAAGCTCTTCATCTTTGATCTTTCAGAATAATGAGGATGGCTGAAGGTCAGTAATAGAAGTTATTATATTTGGAAGAATACTTCTTCCCGTCAGCCAATTTGCTAATAATTCTATATGTATCGATAGTCGATCACTGCTTAAGGATTAAACGCGATATGGATTTTATCGATTTATCTCAATTTTAAGCATCCACCATCTCAAAGAGAACTCCACGCCGTGTCAGTTCTTCAGCTATCTCTTCATAGAATATTCCGGTACCTACAACGTTGTCATGTGTGAATGCCTCCACACGTCCTGCAGGACCGCCAACTGTTGTTGTCTGTGCACCACACGAAGGACTCTTGGGAACTCCCAGTACCTTAATGGCATAACCTTCCTGATAGAACTGTTCGATCATGTCTGCAAAAGGCTCAAAGAGTGAACGACAGAATCTCCTGTAATTTGGATTTTCAAGCTGGTCTCTGGTAATTTCCCTTCGGGATGCACCAAGATAGATCAGTTCCGGACATGGCAATTGTACAATGTTCTTTCCCTTTGTATCAACCAATGGAGGTGCCTTTATCCCTTTAAGCCTTGAACTTACATTTGCAAGACAGTGCCCGATAACCAGTATTTCCTTCCCCTTATTTTCTTCCAGAAAAATTCCTCCTCACTTGTTACTATTTAATTTCTGTTAGTAATTAAAGATGTGGCAAATATTGTTGTGCTGATGTTAAAGTGATCAGATCATCACAGATATTATATCTATGTAATATTTATATAATGTCAGCTACGGTTTAAGCCTGTCTCAAGGAGCTACTAAAAATGAATGAAGATCTTGGAAGAATATTGAATAAAGGGTTCGGCACCTGGTCGCATAATTATGGAATTGCTGTTCCTTTCTTTTTGAACATGATGGCATCGCTTTTCATTCTAATGATGGCTGTTTTCATAATACCGTTCATTGTAGCTGCAACGTCAATGTCTGATATTGGGGGCGCATCTTCGCTCACAACAGAAGAAAGCATGGAGCTTCTCATGTCTCTGTTCTCTGATAATATTGTTTTAGTTCTGGTGCTTGGTCTGATAGCATTTTTAGCCATCTCATTTGTCCAATCATATTTTGAGGCAGGGGCAATAGGAATGGCACAGGCGGCATCAGCATCAGGGCATACGACCTTCGATGACATGTTCCGTGCAGGAAAGGACAATGTTTTCAATCTTTTCCTTACTCGGATCATCATTTCGCTGATCTTTCTCGCGGGAATTGTGTTTATAATTCCTGGTATGCTCACCATGGGTGACTTCAATTCATTTATCGATAATCCCGAAAACGCCCTTCTCACAAGTATGTTATTACTCTTCGGGTTCTTACTATGGGGTCTTTACGTTCTGGTGATCGATATTATCTTCAGCATTGTCCGATTTGGTCTTGTCCTGGACCGCCTCGATCCCATGGAAGCCCTTGAAATAGGTTACAGTTTCTTCATGAACAACAAGTTAGTCGTATTTCTAATGTACCTGGTAGTGATCGGGATGTCGATAGCGATCAATCTTGTCGGTGAGCTCATCAGCTATGTGGAAGTACTTGCGAATGCATGGATATTTCTAAGTTTTGTTCTATCCTTTGCAGTGATACAGCCTCTTGTGACTGTATGGTGGACCCGTCTTTACATGGATCGGACTGGAAAAGAACTCTATGACATAAGCGATCTGCTCGAGTATCCCTGAGAACCAGCTTAAAAAATAGGTGGTAGAAGAGGCAATAGATAAGATCTACTGTATTCAACTGCGTCCAAGCAATTTGCAGGCCTGACATAGTTTTGCTGTACAGGTCTCCCCGCATACACGACATTTTGAGAGTTCGGCCTGAGGGTATTCTTTAGCGATCAATCCCACCGTTTTGTCGAAACCTCTCATTATGGAATATTTGGTTCCGGGGTGCCTGACCTCGAACTCATTTATCATATCCCTGACCTCCCCCCTCAGGGCTTCATGCGCATAAGGACATTCGCTCATATCGAAGGGCAGCTCATTGACGATCGCATACAGAGCCACTTCCTTTTCGGGAACTTTTCTCAGAGGTTTTGCACGAAGGACAAGCCCCTCGATCGCCCGCGGAGGTGAGAGCCTTATCATCCTATCGACATCTCCTCCGAGGTGGTTCATCATTATCGTCTGTGCTTCATCATCAAGGTTATGGCCGGTGGCAAGTTTGGTGGCACCTATCTCATTTGCGATCTTGTTCATGAGCGATTTTCTTAAGACACCACAATAACTGCATGCACCAAGTTCTCTTTCCTGTGCTGTCAGTTCATCAAGGGTCTTATCATACTCATCTTTAAAAGAGCGGACAATATGTCTGATACCAAGTTCGGATGTCAGCTTTCTTGCCTTTTCCAGAGTTTCCTCGCGGTACCCGGCTATCCCCTCATCAATGGTAAGAGCTACAATCTCAATATCTCTTCTCATGCCGAATATCTTGTGTAAAAGGTATAACAGTACAACGCTGTCCTTTCCTCCGCTCAATGCCACGGCAATGATGTCACCTTTTTCGATCTTATACTGTTTTCTGATGGTGAGTTTCACCTTACGTTCAACATCTTCGATAAAGTGTCTCTTGCATATGTGCATACCGGAGTATTTCTGGAATATGATGGCGTCCCTGTTACATTTCATGCATTTGATAGACATTGGGAAGAGCTCCTTTCTTTCTCAAAAGGAACTATGATATTAGAACTTTGGGGTAATGGGCAAGTTGTAAAAACATCACTCTTCTAAAAATTTGAGTGCATGTGGTTTCGAATCTTACCCCTCGCACGGGGTGAAGGGGATATATACAAAGAAAAATATGGCAATGCGGCTGTGCAAACATTACACACGACCACACTTAAAACATCTGAAAATAAACCGAATTCTTGAAAATTATTGTTTGCCCTATCAAATCATAATATGTTAAAATGAATTATTGGTTCTGAACAATTGTCAATATATCATAGTGATAGAGCATTAATCGTGTCAGCTCCCTTTTAGCTAAAGGTCTAAAATGAGCAATTTTTTCTTAGTTTTCAAGGTATTATTAAATTAGTAATTATATATTTTTGTTTTGTAGTTCTAAAAAGCCTTATTTTAATAACCATCAACATTATTTTCCCGATAACAATATAAAATCGCATCTGCGGCTTAGCATGTATATATTTGACATGCATAAAACCTAATACTCAACAAAACATTTAGCCATTAAATGAAAGAAAAGGAGTTTTTGAGTTTCAGGGACTGGTTTCACCGCTATGTCAGCTCTTTCTACACAGATGACGATTTTATCCAGCAAAACGTCATGCTTAAGGAAGGACATAGTATCAGGGTATGTGATAATGCCTCTCTCATCACAAAAGCTGAAAAACTGGCTGATGATGACTTATATCTTGCAAAGACCATTGCTCTTTTTCACGACATTGGTCGTTTTGAACAAATTAATAAGTACAGGACCTTCAGGGACACGGACTCGGAAAACCATGCTCTTCTGGGAGTAAATATCTTAAAAACAGAAGAAGTAATTTCAGGTCTTAAAGATGAAGAACAGAAAATAATCCTTACAGCAATCAGAAACCACAATGTGCACATTTTGCCGTCCCTTCCTGACAGAAGAACTCTCCTTCACTGCAAAATCATAAGGGATGCAGATAAACTGGATATCTATAAGGTTCTAACAGATTATTTTATCGTAAAAGCAGACTCTCCAAACCCGGCACTGGATCTGGAACTGCCTGATTCATCAGAATATTCCCGTGATCTTTTACAGGATATATTGAATAATCGGGTTGCAAGTACAAAAAATGTTAAGACCTGCAATGATATGAACCTTACCCGGCTGGCGTGGATATTTGATATGAATTTTATTGAAACCATAAGGCTTGTCCGGGAAAGGGATTATATCGGGAAGATAGTGACTGCTCTGCCACAAAACTATGAAATTGCCGAGATCCGTATTTATCTGGAAAAGTATATGAATACGATTCTGGAAGGAAGGTAAAACTATACCGGGCCTTTTAAAGAACATAGCATTCAATGTAAACGGCTTATCACTCTTGGCATTCTGTTTCATGTAATGAAAAGTACCCTTCGAGAAAACAATCTTCTTCCATTCAGTGTAAGGCATGTCAACAATCTTCTTCCTCAATAGCTCAGAATCATCCCTCTTCCCCACTTTCGTTCATCATCTCATCGCTAATTAATTTTCCATCTTCGAGGGTGATCACTCTGTCAACATACTCAGTATGCCAGTGTTCATGTGTTACCATTACAATTGTCTGGCCATAATTGTCATTCAGGTCTTTGAACACATCCAATACTTGCTTTGAGTTGTTGGTGTCCAGATTGGCACAGGGCTCATCGGCAAACATTATGTCGGGCTTTTTGGCTATGGCTCTTGCAATCGCTACTCTTTGCTTTTCTCCACCGGATAATTCATCAGGGACCCTGTCCTGTTTTCCCTTTAGGCCGACCTTTTCTAATGCTTCAAGGGCAGTCTCATAAGATTCCTTTTTTGATTTTCCTTCCATCATGGAGAGCACATAAACATTTTCGGCAGCACTCATCTCATTGATGAGTGCATAGTCCTGAAAGACATAACCGACCTGTGTCAGCCTGTAATAACTTCTTTCAGCTTCAGGCAAGCTGGAAACCTTTAATCCCCTTATGGTGTATTCTCCGGCGGTCGCATCGTCCAATAGTGCCAGTATCCTTAGCAAAGTCGTTTTCCCACTACCGGATGCACCCATAATGGCTACGAACTCCCCTTTCTTTATCTCGAAAGAAACACCATTGAGAGCTCTGACAGTAGTTTCCCCTGACCCATAGTATCTTTTCAGGTCTTTCACAACGATCATATCATCTTCCCCATATGGCTTTGAGTATGCTCTCTTTTGATACACTCCAGGCAGGAAGTGTTCCGGCTATCACTGACAGTGTAAGCATGGTAATTATGCTTTGAATAAGCAGCATAGGATCGATCACGGGCCTTATTTCCATGGTCTCATAGAATACCACTGGATTTGCCTGGAAGTAAAGCATGAGTGATAAATATAAAGCCAATCCTGCGATTATTCCTAAAGAAACATAGAATGTACTAAGGAACGCATAGGACAATACTATTGATCTGGGGGTAATGCCTATTGCTTTTAAAATACCGATCTCTTTTTTCTTATTAAGTATGTTGAT
>NZ_JAUVEY010000137.1:0-5691 GCF_030594565.1 Methanococcoides sp. | reverse complement strand
TCAACTCCAAAAGCCGCCCCTTTCCAGGTAGCGATGGCGTTTATGATCGTTCCGGCACCTAGTGCATAAGCTTGTCCTGTAAATGTCATATCAAATTCCCGATAGTATATATGGGAATTTGATATTTAAGAATTGACTTATATTTTGACTTATATTTTGACCTACATAGTGAAAGAAAAAGTTGTAAATATTACACACAGTAAAAATTAAACATGTTATACTTTTTATTTGACAAGATAAAGTTGTTGCCTATCTGGGTTAAAATAAAAGAATGACCTATATCAGTTTCAATATAATGCCATGTCAAGTAAGCCCATTTTTGAAAATGGAATTGGTATATAGCGCTCCCCTAATTCTTTTTTTATGTTTTCAGATTTGGCAATCTTATCAAAATAGTCATCATGCTTATTTATGAAACAATTAGCTGCTTTTCTGAATTCCATACACACTTTTGCATCCATATATCCAATTTTTAAGTTATCTCTGACAATTGTATCCAGAATCGGATTTTCTTGTGGATTATAAAAATGCAATAGTTTTGTTCCAAAACTCCAAGGGCTAGGTTTTATTACTGTTCCGTTTAAATTACGCCGATCACTTTTTTCAAAAATCATCAATGCTTTTTCATAATCATCGAAGCTGTCAACTTGTTGCACTAGGTGCCTAATGTTTTCCATTCCTTTGGAAGATATTCTTGTCCTGTACATTTCATTTACGAAATCTACAAAGTTATTTTTTGTGAGAAATGACTTAAAATCCTCAGTATTGAACTTTTGATTTGAGAAATTATCATAACCTATTTGGTTATATATCGATTGATAAACTAAAATAAAATAGTTCTCATGTATGCTCTTCATTATAGCATTTTCAAATATATCATAATCAGGAAGACGTGTTTCAATCTTAAGGTATATTTCCTCTTGTTTCAAATTTAAACCCCACTTTAATTATATAGTAATTATCTTAAAATTAATTCAACTTTCTTTATAATCCTCCATGGAGAATCGGTGATAAAATCGATTTTACCAACCCAGTCATATACAAAAGCGGTTTTTTTGCCAATTTACCATAGTAAAATGAAGAGTATATACTTTATAAATTTATGCACATTCAACTTGACGTTTAAAATCGTAAATCATACTAACACCTTCACATGGTTTAATAATATAATTTTACCATGTGAGGTGAAAGTAATGCAACTTTAGCCTTCACAGCATTGCTTATCTTTTAAGTTCAGCAATACCCAAAAATGCATATTTTGTTTCCAGAGGGATACCAGTGTTCATCGGATTTATCTCCCTCTTGCTGACCTCTATATTTATTTCCCCATCATCAAGCTGGGCATCTTTCATGTACTGCATGACAATATCATTACCAAGCTTCTCCACAAATTGGACAGCTTCATCATAATTTTTCATCTCATGCTTGCCCTGTGGTGAAAATACGCTTATACTGGTAGGTTTCAGATTATATTTTGATTCGCCGAAAGTGACCCTAATAAGTATCTCGATCCTCTTCACACCTTTTCCTGCAAGCGCGCCTACAGCATTACCGACCTCTGCATACTCAGGCAGAAGGATATTCGCATCAACGAACTTCTTAATCTCTTCAGTATATGCACGGACAGGGCCACCAAGCAGCACCACTGGCACATCTGTCTTGAAACCTGCGAGATAATCACCATCAAGACCTTTTTCAATTTCAGTAGGAGCTACGGTTTCCATCAAGTAGGAAAGTAGGTTCAAGGCCATGTTCTTTGCAACCTTCTTCTTGATATCAAGACATAGGTCCTTCACTTCCATATCAGCGAAGATACACAGCTGCTCAGCACCCAGGATAGCTGCTTCGGTATTCCATTCATCATAGTCCCCAAGAGCATGCAGTGCATCGGTTGGAGTGAATCCTATAGCCTGAACAAGCCTCTTCTGAATGAGGCTGTCAAGAAGCATAGGTGATGGCATCTTCCGGCTTTCCCAATATATTTCAGCCACATTAACAGGCTCGTCCCCGATCCTGTTGAGAAGTTCTTCTTCCCTTTGAGTGATCTCAATAGGTTCCTGTTCTGTCCTGATGAAGAACTTGGTCGGCTGGAGATTTTCTCCAAGCTGGGTTCGTGAGATAGATTGTCCCTGTTTTAGCTTCTCTATGATCCTCGGATACTTCGAAGCAGCCACACAAAGCGGAACTACCCTTCTTGGCCCTATGCTGATCACATGGTTACGTACCCAGACATGGCTGTCTCCGCCCATTGCCGAAGTTTCCATTTTAATAGCTTCGACCTTTGTCTGCCATCCTCCGACAACAGCACCTGTGTCGGATATCTGTGGTAATCCATCAGCTATCAATGAAACATCTGTACTGGTACCACCTACATCGATAACAACACAGCTCGGCTTCTTCGATAGATAAGCAGCACCAAGAAGACTTGCTGCAGGTCCAGTAAAAATAGACTCAATCGGATGTTTGAGAGCTTCCGATATCCCCTCAATGGAACCGTCACACTTTAGCATCATAAGCTTGGCATCGATGCCACGCCGCTCGATTTCCGAGACAACGGTGTTCATGAACTGGTTAGTGATAGGAAGTAATTGTGCGTTCAGGAATGCAGTGATTCCCCGATCATAAGCGCCGAGTGATTGAGAAAGCTCATGTCCGCAAATGACAGGCATTCCGGTAAGCTCTGTGACGATCTCTTTTACCTTTTGCTCATGTTCCGGATTCCTCACACTGAAATATGAGGATACTGCAAAAGCTGAGACCTTCGCCTTTACACTTTCAACGAACTCCTTTACTGAATCAATATCGAGTGACGCAGTCTCATTTCCGCCGGAACTGTGGCCGCCATCTACTGAAATCGAATATTTTATGGCGGAATTTTTAGGTATGTCAGCATTGCCTACAAGTATCAGTCCTACTGGATACCCTGTTTTTTCAAGAATTGTATTTGTTGCAAGGGTGGTGGAAACTGAAACGAGCTTTACCTGTTGCAATATTTCCTGATCGACACCGTCAAGGGCATTCTGTATCCCCACAAGCAGGTCCGGATAGGTCGTACGTGCTTTTTTGGCCCCGACTACGTTTCCATCCTCATCGTTGATAAGAACGGCATCTGTATAAGTTCCTCCTGCATCAATACCAAGGCTATATTTCATATTATGCTTCCTTTATGGGTAAATTTTGATATTTTGGATAGTTGTTATCCAGTTCTGTTGAACGATGATGTTATGATGGCTTTTTTATGAAATGGCCATCATGAATTGCTTCGTATGCATTTAGGATAAAGGTAGATGTATATGAACATTAGGATTTTGTTCTGCAATGCAGGAAGTTCATTGAACATTTATAGCCAATGCATCATTCAGGTTCAAACGTCCTGCAGCCCATGAGAACGAACGCCAATATCCAATCTTAAAATTAGATATTGACCTCTCTTTTCGGAGTGCCGATACCTACAAAGACGAGCTTAGTCTCAATTGGCAAGCTGTCACCATGCATGGAAATGTCATTCCTCGTAACTTCAATACGTACATCACCTGCATTAAGCCCTGCTTCAGCCATGTAACTGAGTACAAGTTCCCTTCCTAGGTTATCAGCATATTCGAGAGCTTCAGGATGGGTCATGAAGACCTTTCTCTCACCTGGTGCGAACATCGTGATGTTTGCTTTGGTCCTTTGCCTTACGTTCTTGATGAGGATCTCTATCCGCTTGATACCCTTGCCCACAAGAGCACCCACAGCATTTCCGACCTCGGAATGTTCCGGCAAGACTATCTCAGCATCGATGATCTCTCTGACATCATCCACATATGCCCTGACAGGTCCTCCCAGAAGTACTACCGGGACATCGAGCTTGAACTTTGTGTGATAATTTCCTTCAATGACCTTCCTTATCTCATCCGGATGTACATTTTCAAGCAGATAGGACATCAGGTAGATGACCATGTTCTTTACAACTTCCTTCTTTACCGTCTGGCAAAATTCTATTTTGCTCTGATGGGTCATTCTTCCAAGTGTCTTGGCAGCAATATTGGAAGCTTCGGAATTCCATTCGGTGTATTCGCCAAGAACGTGCAGTGCATCGGTTGGGGTGAATCCTATTCCCTGTATGAGCCGCTTTTGTATCAACAGATCAAGAAAGACCGGTGATGGCAGTCGGTCTATGAAGATCTCACTGATTGATACCGGTGCGTCCCCAATTTTGTCAAATATCTCTTTTTCGGAAGGACTGAGTTCGTTCTGAGGTTCTCTTCCCGTACGGATGAAATATTTGGTAGGCTGGATATTTTCACCTAAGAGCATCCTTGAGGGTATCCTTGCCAGTTTCAGCTTATCGATCAGCTCAGGGTACTTTGAAGCGGCAACACACAAAGGAATGACCCTTCTTGGACCGATGTTCGGACGCTGGTTCTTTATCCATATATGGCTGTCACCACCCATGGCTGATGTCTCCATGCGGATCGCCTTGACCTTTGTCTGCCAGCCACCAACGATGGCACCCTCATCACAGAGTTCAGGAAGCTCGTTGCTTATCATTGAAACATCTGTGCTCGTTCCTCCGACATCGATCACGGCACAGGTTTTCGAACCACTCAGATAAGCTGCACCTACAAGACTTGCAGCAGGTCCGGAAAAGATAGATTCAATAGGTTTTTCTTTTGCTTCATCGATGCCCGCAACGGAACCATCACATTTGAGCATAAGGACCCTTGCTTTTATCTGCCTTCTCCCCAGTTCATTGATAATGGTCTCGATAAAGTGATCTGTTATTGGGATGAGCTGTGCATTGAGGTATGCTGTTATCCCACGATTATAAGCACCAAGGTCCTGAGAGAGTTCATGTCCGCAAACTACGGGAAGACCTGTGAGGTCCTTTATCATTTCCTTTATCTGGAGCTCATGATCAGGATTGCGGATACTAAAATAGGACGAGACTGCAAAGGCTGACACCTTGCCTTTGTTCTGAAGCACATAATCTTTGACACCATCGAGGTCAAGTGGCCTTGTTTCTTCGCCGTTCGGGCCGTGGCCACCTTCAGCAATGAAATAATTAGTTATTGAATGAGTGTCAGGGATGAGATAATCGCCTGCCATGATTAGTGCAACAGGATATCCAGTGCTTTCGAGGATAGTGTTGGTTGACAGAGTAGTTGATACGGAGACGAGTTTGACATCTTCCAGATATGACTGATCAAGACCTTCAAGGGAGTTCTTTATACCTTCAAGAAGGTTCGGATAGGTCGTCAGTGCTTTATTTGAATCTACTATTTCACCGTCAGAGTCCCTAATTATAACCGAGTCAGTGTATGTCCCACCGGCATCAATGCCCATGCTGTATTGCATTTTTATCACTCCTTTGTTGCAACTCTTAAAAATCGTAATTCACAGATCAGATAAAAAGGTAAATTATGTAGTACCTTATTCCTAAGATAAATGAGCAGGGCTTGTATATAAGAGTTGTGTGATGTTTATGCAAAACCTATTCGTTTATATTAAAGTTGCTCTGAAGCTTTTAAAGTGCCTTTCAGTACCATCAGTTCTTCAAAAAAACAATCCCGGTCAATGTTGCAGATCTCGACTTCCAGTCCCTGCTTCCGCATACGCATTTTTACTTCATCCATACCAGTAAGGGACGATATCAACATAAGGATAATTCCCCCATTACTTAGGTAGGGAGTCACCTCTTCAAGGAAT
>NZ_JAUVEY010000109.1:0-7290 GCF_030594565.1 Methanococcoides sp. | reverse complement strand
GCATCGCCGTCCTGTGCAATACCAATGTCCGCACCGAATTCTTTTACGGCTGTTTTGAGCAGTGTAAGGTTCGCATCGTTGGGTTCAGGATTGCGTGCCGGGAAGTAACCGTCAGGCTGGGAATTAAGGGTGATGACCTCACAGCCCATTTTACGAAGCACATATGGAGATATCGTGCTACCTGCACCGCATCCGCAGTCAATGATAACACGCTTTGATGACCTTTTGACATTCTCCAGTATCATGTTGGTGTGCTGTCGGATTGCATTCGCATCTTCTGATACATTGCCTATTTTGTCCCAACTGACAGGTTCAAAATCTTCTTTCTCTATACAGTCCTCTATCTCTTCCTGCTGGCTAGAATCAAAGGCCATACCATCGGGATTCCATAACTTTATTCCTACATATTCTGCGGGATTATGGGATGCAGTTATCATTACTCCGCAATCGTAGTCCTTTGTTGCATATGCAAGGGTTGGTGTACTGACCATTCCGATCCGTACGACATCACAGCCTGCTGAAAGAAGACCGGAAATGATGGCATGTTCTATCATTTCTCCTGCAATGCGCGGGTCACGGCCTACAACTGCACTCATTTTTGTCTTACCGAGTGCAAGACCTACCTTCAGGGCAAGGTCTGGTGTTACTTCCTTGTTAGTAATTCCTCTTATTCCGGATGATCCGAATAATTTCATATGATAGCTCCATTTTTTCTTATTCAACAGTTACGCTTTTTGCAAGGTTCTTCGGTTTATCTATAGAGCATCCTCTTGCAAGGGCGGTATAATATGCAAGCAATTGCAGTACAACGGATGACAGTATTGGTGCAAGCATCTCATGTGTCGGTGGAATGCGCAGCACATGGTCAACATATTTCTCTATCTCAGTATCACCTTTTTCGGCTACGGCAATGACCCTGGCTTCTCTTGCCTTTACTTCCTTTATGTTGCTCAATATCTTGTCATAGACATGCCCCTTTGTAGCAATTGCGACAACAGGGGTTCCCTCATCAAGAAGGGCCAGTGGTCCGTGCTTTAATTCTCCGCCGGCAAAGCCTTCGGCATGTATGTATGATATCTCTTTGAGCTTTAGTGCACCTTCCAGTGCAACTGGATAATTCACATTTCTTCCAACAAAGAAATAATCCCTCTCTTCTGCGAAGATCTCAGCACATTCGCGAATCTCTGCTTTGCGGTTCAATATCTTCTGTATCTTTCCCGGAATCCTTTTAAGTTCTATCAGCAGGTCCTTCGCTTCATTTGTGTTGATAGTTCCTCTGGCTCTTGCAAAGCGTATGGAAAGTAAGTAAAGCACTATAAGCTGGGCTGTGAACGTCTTTGTGGCGGCAACCCCTATCTCTGGCCCTGCTCTTGTATATAGGACGCTGTCTACAACTCTTGTTATGCTGCTGCCAACAACATTGGTGATGGCAATGGAACTACAACCGTAGGCTTTGCAGCTTTTGACGGCTGCAAGTGTATCTGCTGTTTCACCGGATTGTGTTATGGCAATTGAGATGACATTTTTTCTCATTATTGGATTGCCGTATCGGAACTCTGAGGCGATGTCTACATCAGTGTGTATTCCGGCAAAGTTCTCAAAAAAGTATTTTCCTAAGAGTCCTGCATTCCATGATGTACCGCAGGCAATTATCTCTATCCTGTCAATATTCCTGATCTCTTCGTCGGATATGTTCAATTCTTCCAGATTGACCGAACCGTCAAGTTCGGACAGCTTTCCTGCGAACGTGTCGTGCACTGAAGTCGCTTGCTCGTGTATCTCTTTAAGCATGAAGTGGTCATAGCCTGCTTTTTCTGCTGCTTCGATATCCCATTCGATGGTAGTTGTTTCTTTTTCTATCAACTTTCCATCGATGTCGTAAAATTCAACTCCAATTGGCTGCATTTTAACGAGGTTCAGATCATCCACAAAAACGACCTTTTTTGTGTGACTTAGAAAAGCTGTAACGTCAGATGCTGCGTAGTATTCACCATCGCCTATGCCTATTATCAGAGGGCTATCTTTTCTGGCTGCCAGCATGGTATCAGGTTCACTGCTACAAACGGTGGTGATGGCATATGATCCTTCTAATTCTTTTAATGTCTGTTGAAGCGCAGTGAATAGGTCGCATGTCTTTTCGGTATTTTTTGCACTGCCATATAATTTTGAATGCATCAGATGTGCAATGACCTCTGTGTCAGTTTCAGAGAGGAACTTATATCCTTCTTTTTGTAATTGTTCTTTTATGTTCAGGTAATTCTCAATGATCCCATTATGGACTACGGATATATCGCCTGAGTTGTGTGGGTGGGAGTTGACTGTACTTGGTACTCCATGTGTGGCCCAGCGAGTGTGTCCGATACCGATGTTTCCTTTTATGTCGTCCTTAAGTATTTTTTCAAGATCTTTTATTCTGCCTATGGTCTTGTATGTAGTTATATTTTCATTTAGTAGTGTTATGCCTGCAGAGTCATAACCTCTGTATTCAAGTTTTTTCAATGACTCTACTAATATGGGGGCAGCGTCCCGTGTTCCTACATATCCTATAATTCCGCACATCTTGCTACTCCTTAGACAACAATGGAATTTTCAGGCAAATTCCGGGATATGATCTTTCCTGAATCGATATTGCAGTTCGATGAAATCATTGCTCCGGCTTTGACAAGTACTCGGTGGCCTATTATGTTGTCATCGCCTGTGATGGTCCCAAGTTTATTGACAGTTTGTATCTCTTCTTCCATTTCGATCTTGAGGTTCTCTTTGTCCTCTGTGATGAAGTAAGGTCCAATGGAATTGTTCATTCCTATCACGGAGTTGGCTATGTGTGAATGGTTTCCTATCCGTGTATTGTTCATTATGATGCTGTTCTGTATGTGGGAGAATGAGCTTATGGTCACGTTGTCCCCTATTGTTGTAGATGGGAGGATGACAACCGTTGGTGCTATTTCACAATTGTCTCCGATAAGGGCAGGCCCCACGATGTAACATCCTGATCTTATTATCGTGTTGTTTCCAATACTGACGTTTCCACGAATTATGGCACCTTCTTCAACAGTACCTTTTATTTCATGGTCTTTGTACCTGTCAAGGACCATTGAATTGTCTTTTAATATGTCCCATGAAAATACGGCATCACGCCATAGTGAATCTGTTATCACATAATCCACCTGGATGCCATCATCGATCATCTGTTGCAATGTATCTGTTATTGCATATTCTCCCATTTGGGATATGGGGGTTTGTTCGATCCTTTCAAAAATATCCTGGCCGAACATGTATATGCCTGTGTTTACTACATGGCTGATCTCAAAGGTGGGTTTTTCAATTATCTTCTTTACTTTTTTGCCATCGCAAACGATGACGCCATATCCGCGAGTATGTTCTTTTCTCGCTGTTAATATGGTCGCATTTCCGTTGTAATTTTCGAGGAGGTCTTTGATGGTTTTTGTTTCTATTACATTGTCACCGTTGAGGACAAGGATTGTTTCGTCCTCCTCTTCCATAAGTTCTGCAACCTGCTTTATGGCATGTGCTGTTCCAAGCTGTGCTTTCTGGTGGACGTATGTTATGTTTATTCCAAAATCAATGCCATCTTCAAAATAGTCCATTATACGTTCTCTCTCATAACCTACCACAATTATGAGGTCTTTTATCCCGTTTTCTGCGAGCGAGTCTATTACATGCTCGATTATTGGTTTATTTGCAACGGGCAGCATGACCTTTGAACGTGTCAGTGTGAGTGGCCTGCAACGTAGTCCTTCTCCGGCAGCCAAGATTACAGCTTTCATGACTTTTATAGGTCATTCTAAGAATTTATATCTTGCCTTTTAGGGATTTATGGGAATCTTTAAGGATTCAACTGAATTCGTATGGCTGGATCTATGTTAATGGCAAGAGTGCTAAGGATTATAAGAGGGTCTGTCTACAGGAATGGTGATATGAATAGGACGTTATCTGGTATTAATGGTTGAAAGAATATAAACAAATGTAAAAAAAAGTAGATGGATGATCGGCATGAGCCGAACATCAATAAATTCACAAGAGTGGCCAGGCCACTTATCTTGTGATCAACATTTCTGCTGTTTCTGGTTTGTACTTCCAGTCAATTGGGAGTACCTTTGCGGACTGGTAGTATTTGACGAGCCTTCTGATCTTTGATTCAGTTGACTGCAATGATCTCTTGTTGTGTACATCCTTGTTGTTAACTACAAGGTGTTTGCGTAATCCGATAGCCTTTACGATAAGGTTGTAGAGGTCTTCAGGTACGTTTGGTTCCTCGCTGTTGTCTTTCAGGATGTCTGTTACCTTCATTCCTGTTGCGAGTTTGACATCAGGTACACCGTAGTTGTCTCTGAGTACCATTCCAATAACACTTGTAGACTTGCCCTGTTTCCAGAGGTCAAGTACTACCTTTGTGATCTCTTCTGTTGTTGTTGTGGACCATGCTGGTGATTCTGATCTGATCGGTTTTGTTGAACCGGATTTTCCTTTTGTACGGGTATGCATTTTAGCCATAGCATTCCTCCTGATAATTATAATGTGATATTAAATATATTATTGTTTTGAGTTTGTGCTCAAGTTAAAGGAACGTTGGGAACATTAACTTGAATCGGTACTTTGGCGAAGTGACCTTAATACGCTTGACATTTAATATAAAGGTTATTGTCTTGCTCACCACATGGATAGGGTGATATCAACATATCCTTTATTGACCTTATTATATATGGACTCCATCTGATCATCCCTGAGTTGTCTGGTCTTATTGATATCATTGATATTTGCCATTTGGGATACTGTGTTATTTATCTCCTCTGCCATGCTGCTTTTTAGGTAGTTCGCAATATTCTTTTGGTTGGCTCGGACCATCTCTTGTTCTGTAATTGTTATTGTGTTGTTGTTGAATTCAAAAGGGTACGCTGTATGGGGTATCATCTGTGCTGATGACAGTGCGGTAGCATCGATAGTTTTGTTGAAACTATCATAATATGTGCCGAATTTAGTTGTGTTCGGGGAGTTGATATGTGTCGTGAGGGTTGTGTCGTTAATTGTATCCGTCAAGTAGCTTTTTGATGGTCTGTTATTTGTTGGCAGTGTCACCCTTGAACTTTGTTTTACTGTATCTATTGGCGGCTTGATGCCGACCGAGATAGAGCTTTTGAGCGGATATCCCTCAACTGGCTCCCATGTGCATGGTCACGTCATCCGGGATCTTTATGTCTATATATATTGTGGATCCTGCGCCACGGAAATATATCTGTTCTGAGTTGATATGAGTTTACTGATCTCTATGAGTGCGATATCTTCATTCGCTTTTTCCTTCAGGTCGGCTATTGCGGTGATGGCAAGCCCCATTATCAGCAGGACCAGTATGGCTGTTATCGTAAAACGAAGGGGCAGGGAATCGTCTGCCCTCTCGTCCTTTGTGAATGTTCTTTTTTTGGGTTGCATTATGTCTTTAACTGTTCTTTATTAGTTCAATGGCCTCATCCAGTGTTAGTTGTGACTGGTCCCCTGTTTCCATGTTCTTCACAGTTAGTTTTCCTGACTCGATCTCTTTTTTTCCGACTATGACTGCGTAATCTGCTTCAATGTTGTTGGCATGGGATAGTTGTGTTTTGAAGTTGCGCTGCATGATGTCCAGGTAGACGGTCAGTTCCTTCCTCATGCTTGTTGCGACCTTTATGGCATCGGTGCGTGTTTCATCGGTAGCTATTATTACTACGCTCTTCTGCTTATCGGGTATTATTTCGCACACTTCCATTATGCGATCGAATCCAAGTCCGAATCCTGTGGATGGTACATCTCCGCCGCCAAATAGTGAGATCAATTGGTATGAGCCTCCGCCGCATACCTGATTTTGTGCGCCAAGTCCTTCTGCATATATTTCGAAGACCATTCCGGTGTAGTAGTCAAGGCCTCTTGCTATGCCAAGGTTGATGGAATAATCGATCTCGTATGCGTCGAGGAATGTCAGGAGCTGTTCGAATTTGTCTATTTCTTCTATGTCCCCTACTATTTCCCTTGCTTTTGCTATTGCATCTGTGCCTGTGACGCAGATAAGCTCCAGTAGGTTTCTTCTAAGCTCTACCGGGGTGTTTATTTCTTCAAAGTAGTCCTCAAGTCCGGTATCATCCTTTTTGTCTACGAGGCGCATTATCTTGCTTTGTTGATCGGGTTCGAGCTCTTTGAGTATGTGGCGGATTATTCCCAGGTGGCCTACGTGAAGGTCTCCTTTGATGCCTGCTGCGTTGAGCATGGTTGTTGCAAGGGCAATTATCTCGGCATCTGCGTCAGGGCGGTTGCTGCCGATAACTTCTACGCCGAATTGCCAGAATTCTCGGAACCTTCCTTTTTGTGGTCTTTCGTAACGGAAACAGTTCTCGAAATAGAATAGTTTTTGTGGTCTTGGGGTTGCCTGCATTTCGTTGACGTACATTCTCATGACCGGCGCGGTAAGTTCAGGACGTAGTGCCATGTTCCTGTCACCTTTGTCACTGAAATTATAGAGTTCTCCGATAACTCCTTCACCGGATTTGAGGGTGAATAGCTCCAGATTCTCAAAGGTGGGGGTGATAACTTCTTTGTAGTCCCATTTGTTGACCACTTGTCTCATTATGTTCTCGACATTTCTCCTGCGAGCGGTCTCTTCTGGTAGGAAGTCCCTTGTTCCCCTTGGTTTGCTAACTTTCATTTTGATCGAATCCTAATGATATGGTAATTGTGTGATGTGGGTGGTACTACTTTTTCGTTAGTGTATATGTATGTAGGGCCAATGATGTTTGCGTCTATAGTAACTGAATGATGTATTTTATATTTTCGATTATCATTTCTATATTTGAGGTCGATCGTTTAAGGGGCTCCTCTATAAATATATATCTTGTGTTATGTGCAAATATGTGTTCATATATATACCCGTGCCAAACGTTGTCACACTATGTATAAATATGAGGACGTAGTGGTAAGGGTGCTTTCATTGAGCTGATCGGTGCCATGTTCGGTACTGTCAGGATGAGGGTTCAAAAACGTTTATGCTCTTTCATGACTGGATTCACATTCTCAAAAAATGTGGGTATGCTTTCCGATTCGGAACGTATATATAGCATGGAGGAGTTTAAGGAAATCCACTCAATGGGTGGAATTTCAATCACCTTCAAATCAAGATCATTAGTGGAGACCGGAGCTTTTTCGGTCTGACGTTGAATTTGGCAGTTCGATTAATTCTGACTGATAGTGTAAATCTATCTATCGAGAACTAATCGAAATTGTGCATGAATAAGTAACTCTCTAATT
>NZ_JAUVEY010000133.1:0-5914 GCF_030594565.1 Methanococcoides sp. | reverse complement strand
TATCGATATTGATCATATGCGGGATTTAATACATGAGAAATTTATGGAGTGCTCATCAAAAATTAGCTTTGCAAAGAGATGGATTGAAAAGTTTCTTAGTGAAAAACAGAAGTCCAAAATGTTGGGTGTTTGACTATAATTGAATATCGCTGTTAATATCTTCAAGGGTATTGCAGGAGGTCATTATCATTGCTTTTTCAATATCTGACCTATATAATCTATCAAACTTCTAACCCCTTCCGCACCATGGGGGACAGCCTCACGTACTATTGGACGACCGGTCAATACATGATCAGCACCCAAGGCAAGCATCTTCACAACATCAAAACCGGTCCTTACACCACCATCGGCAGTTATCACTACCTTTTTGCCTTTTTTAGTGTCCCTTATAGCTTTCACTATATTAGGAAGAACATCAGCAACTCCGGGGGTAGAATCAAGAACACGTCCGCCATGGTTTGAGATGCCTATTATATCTGCACCTGTTTCCAGTGCTGCCATTGCATCTTCTTCGCACATTATCCCTTTGACCATGAAAGGAAGGGGGGTAGAGCGTTTTAATTCCTTAAGATCATCGATGTTTTTTCTGACAATCGGTTTTCCGGCAAGGGTAAAATTAACCGATCCGGCACCGTCAATATCCACGCCAACCGCTATAGCTTTGGACCTTTCGGATTCTTGTATAAGTTCAATAAGAGTATCCTGTGAGCGTGGTTTGAAAATGTTGACACCATGTCTTCCTACACTTTTCAGTGCAATTATACCCGGGTGGACTTGAAAATCCTTTGCTGTATCCCCTGTGAATCCAATGAGTCCATCAAATTAGCATATAAATTCTCTCATTCTAATTTGATGGATTCTTATAGAAATAAGGCACTAAGGATAAAAATGTGGAGAATGGGCGTTGTGTGCCCATTATTGCTAAATGCACTTTAAAGTTACACATTTAATAGTGCTCCACAGGTGGTTTTGTAGTTTGTATTACAGGTAGCCTTCCATTTCATCGAATTGAAGATACCTGTAGATCTCGTCCTGTTTTGGTTCGATCTTCTCCCTGTAAACTTCCATGTACTCATCTACCGTGGGTATCCTGCCAAGGTTGGAGATAACCGCTCCAAGCTCCGCTGAGCCAAGGTAGACCTGTGCTCCGTCACCCACACGGTTGTCGAAGTTACGGGTGCTGGTGGAAAACACTGTGGAGGCATCCGGTACACGAGCCTGGTTTCCCATACACAGTGAGCATCCCGCGATCTCGATGCGGGCACCAACCTGACTGTATATGGAGAAAACTGACTCTTCCCTGAGCTTTGCCTGGTCCATCCGGGTAGGGGGGCAGATCCAGGTACGTACATCAGGGTTGAATTTCTGGCCACGCCAGATCTCGGCTGCAGCGCGGAAGTGCCCGATGTTTGTCATGCATGAACCTATAAAGACGTCCTGAATAGTTGTGCCTGCAACCTCGGAAAGCAGCTTGACATCATCAGGATCATTTGGGCATGCAAGGATCGGCTCCTTGATATCTGCAAGATCTATCTCTATGACGGCGGCGTAATCTGCATTCGGATCTGCTTTTAGTAGTTTCGGATCTTCCAGCCACTCCTCAACAGCTTCTATGCGCTTTTGGAGAGTCTGTGCATCGCTGTACCCGTCCTCGATCATCCTTTTCATCAATGCCAGGTTGGAGCGCAGATAGGTGGCTACGGGCTTCTCATCAAGCTGGATGCAACCGGCTGCAGCTGAGCGCTCTGCAGCAGAGTCCGTCAGCTCGAATGCCTGCTCGGCTGTGAGGTCGGGTAACCCTTCAATTTCCAGGATCCGTCCGTTGAATATATTGATCTTGTTCTTCTTTGGCACGGTCATAAGACCCTGCTTGATAGCATAGTATGGTATGGCGTTGACCACATCACGCAGGGTGATTCCAGAATTAAGCTCTCCACTGAAACGTACCAGCACGGATTCGGGCATATCCAGAGGCATGAAACCCAGAGCTCCGGCAAAGGCTACCAGCCCGGAACCTGCCGGGAATGATATGCCTATCGGGAACCTGGTATGAGAGTCGCCACCTGTACCCACGGTGTCTGGAACCAGCAGGCGGTTAAGCCAGCTGTGGATCACTCCATCCCCTGGGTACAGGGAGACTCCGGCACGCTCAGAAACAAAATCTGGCAGTGTCTTTTGCATCTTCACGTCCGCAGGCTTGGGGTAGGCTGCAGTGTGACAGAATGACTGCATGAACATGGGAGCCTGGAACTTGAGGCAGGCAAGTTCTGTGAGTTCGTCAGCGGTCATGGGGCCAGTGGTGTCCTGGGAACCGACAGTGGTCATCATCGGCTCACAGGCAGTTCCAGGCAGGACTCCATCTACACCGCATGCCCGACCAACTATCTTCTGTGCCAGGGAGTAAGCCTGTCCTGGTTCTGGAACCGGATTATCGGGTTTAACGAAAATGTCTGTCTCAGGCAGACCCAGTGCCTCGCGGGTCCGGGTGGTCAGCGACCGACCAATTATGAGGGGAATACGACCGCCTGCGCGGTATTCGTCCGGAAGGGTGTTGGGTTTGAGGTCAAAAGTGGAGAGTACATTGCCTTCTTCATCTGTTACTTCGCCCTTTACGGTATTGATGGTGATGATATCGCCGTGCCTGAGCTTGCTGATATCCATTTGCAGAGGAAGAGCGCCTGAGTCCTCGGCTGTGTTAAAGAAGATAGGAGCTATAGCAGTGCCGATGATCACACAGCCACGGCGTTTATTTGGGACATATGGTATGTCCTTGCCGATGTGCCAGAGCACACTGTTGCAGGCGGATTTGCGGGAAGATCCGGTTCCTACCACATCAGCGACAAAGGCAACTTCGTTTCCTTCCTCACGCCATTTTGCCATTTCCTCAATGCCTCCCGGGAAGCGGGTATTGCCCATTTCCAGTGCATGAAGAGGTATGTCGGGGCGACTCCATGCAGCACTGGCGGGGGAGAGGTCGTCGGTGTTGATCTCGCCGTCAACCTTGAATACCCTGACAGTTATGGTCTCAGGGATCCCTGGTCTGCTTGTGAACCACTCAGCGTTCGCCCAGCTCTCAAGAACTTTTCCGGCAGCGCCATTTGTCTTTGACAACTCCAGTATGTCTTCAAAAGCATCGTAGACGAGGGTTATACCTGAGAGTGCACAGGTAGCCTCATCTGCTACCTCGACATCCCTGAGTGTTTCGATAAGATATTTGACATTATAGCCGCCGATCATTGTTCCCAGGATCCTGATCGCTTCCTTTTTGTCTATAAGAGGTGAGGAGACATCTCCTGCCAGTATATCACCAAGGAAATCTGCCTTGACCTTTGCAGCGGGGTCTACACCAGGAGAGATTCGTTCCCTGAACAGGTGGAGCAGGAACTCTTCCTGGTCTGCAGGAGGATTTTGTAATAACTCACAAAGTTCAGAAGTCTGTTCCGGATTCAGAGGAAGTGCAGGAATTCCCTGGGCTTTCCTCTCTTCTTCGTGTTTTAGATAAGATTCGATCATCTTTTTCCTCCATAAGAAATTGTATTTTCGGCTGCATTGGCAACTGTGTAGCTTTTTCTTCTCTGGTTACTTTAAAACAGTATTTGATTGTATGGGATATGATGCTGATAATCGTGTTTGCTGTATATGACATTAACGGGGCAACAAATGAATATCTTTTTTGAATGAGCCTAGTCGAAGGCGAGATTGCAACTTCCATGACTTTTCGCTGGAAATCGGTGAGATGTCAGATATCAAAGCTGCACGCGCACTTGTGTTCGTTGCAGACAGCATCACTACCGACCACATCTCCCTGGCAGGTGCAATTCCACTACTGATTCTACTAAATCTTCCAAATCCTGAAATATTCCTGAAGGCTTGATTCTAAAATAATATTTAATCGTCCAGCCCTTTCCTGCCGAAAATGTAATTAGCCACCCTCAAAGCATCCTTATCTCCGGTAGCCTTTTCTACTGAATCGCTAAGTTTCACCACCGGTATACCATCGATCTTGTGTAGCTTGATGACCATGTTCAGAGGAGGGTTGTAACTGAAAAAGTCCGAATTGTTCGTCAGGGTTGTGCCAATACCGAAACTGCAATTTATTCTGCCACTACAATATTCTTTCAGTTTTACAGCATCACTTACATGAAGCGAATCACTGAATACGAGCACTTTTTTCATGGGGTCGATACCAAGCTTCTTGTAATGTTCGATAACCTCATCTGCGAACTTGATCGGGTCACCACTGTCATGCCTGACACCGTCATAAAGTTTCGCAAGCCCAAGGTTGAAGTTCCTAAAGAAAGGCTTTGAACCGAAAGTATCACTGAGGGCAATACTAAGATCACCTTTGTACACCTTTACCCAGTTATCAAAAGCAAATTTGTTTGCATTCCTTAGACCCACAAGGGCGGAATTTCCCATTATCCATTCATGGCCAATGGTACCTATCGGTCTCACACCATACTTCTTTGCAAAATATACATTGCTGGTGCCGGAAAATGAATCCAGTTTATGAAGGACCTCGATAACCTTATCATGTAATTTGAACCCTCTTCGGCGTCGGGTCCCAAATTCAGAGAATACACAGCCATTGGAATCCAGTTCCCTTCCCATCTCGCCTATGAAAGTACCATAATCATCCATTAGAGCAGTTTCAGTTTCGACGCAATTGGTTGCAGATATTCCTTCCCCTTCGTTATGTACTATAGTAAAATAAAGTTCCGAAATGGTTGACATGAGTACGATCTCCCACAATATGGAACTGTGCCACGGACCTTCAATACATAGTTCGAGCTCATTATCTTCTGTCAGAACTATCTTCACTTCTTCCGGGTCGAAACGGAAGTTCTTCAGGTATTCAACATAGGATGGTTTAAAAAAAGGGCAATTGGCTTTGAGCCAGATGTATTCATCTTCGGAAAGTGCCATTTTGGAAATCTCTTCATCGATGATACGTCTAAGTTCATTCACGAACTCATCTGTAAAACTCTGAGTGCCCCTGTTGATGAAATGGTATTCGGCACGTGCATCTGGAAACAGTTCTAACACTGCCATCTGCATTGTAAACTTATAAAGGTCATTGTCCAGTATCGATCGGGTCACTTGAGATCTTCCTTTATTTGAATTACCTATAGGATTCTACATATCGAAACCAATATATAAAAGGGCAGGCTCACATAAGTAACTCTCTAAAAAGGAGCAGAAATAACGGAGACAACAAAATGGAAGATCGGACAAAAGGCATCATCTACATGCTTACGACCGTTATCCTTTGGGGTTTCTCTTTCATAGGTACAAAGGTCCTGTTGAATTATCTGGACCCCGCGACCATAGGTTTCTTACGTTTTTTCATTGCAACAATTCTTCTGTCTGCTATTTGCAGAAAAAAAGCCGATTATACCAGAAAAGAACTACAATACGTCATGATCGCCGGTTTTCTGGGAATTACAAGTTTTTACATGTTCGAAAATGTAGCACTCACTTATACAACGGCTACGAACGCATCACTAATAGGTGCTACTGTGCCGATTTTCTTCTTGGTCACAGTTGACATTCTAAAGCGCACATTTTCAAACCCACTCAAATACTTTGGGATGCTCATTGCCTTTGTAGGAGTCGGATTACTGATACTTAACGGAAAATTCAACCTTGCACTTAATCCCCTTGGTGATCTTCTAATGTTCGGCTCGGTCTTCTCATGGGTATTCTATACTATCATAATAGATAAATTAAGGTCGAAGGATATGCTCATCCTTTCCCGTGACATCACTCTGTCAGGTACGATATTTCTGCTCCCATTTGCACTTTTTGAGGCAAGGAACATGAGGATCGACATTGTTTCACAGTCAGACCTTCTAATAGTTATTGTTGCCCTCATGTATCTGGCTATACTCGCTTCTGCTCTCGGATTCCTCTT
>NZ_JAUVEY010000048.1:0-13513 GCF_030594565.1 Methanococcoides sp. | reverse complement strand
TCCTTTTATCTGATGTGATGATCAGGCATTCGATATCTTCAAGGCTCTCGATAAGCTCCAAACCTTCCTTTTCACCGAGTACGAACACTGTGGTTGCAAGTGCATCTGCATCCATTGTGGTCTCTGCGATAACTGTTGCACTTATGAGTCCCTGGGATGAATATCCTGTTCTTGGGTCGGATATATGGGATACTTTTGCAGCATCACTGAAATATCGTTCATAGTTCCCACTTGTGGCAACAGCCATGTTCTCCAGTTGTATGACAGTTATGAACTCGCCTTGTTTGTCAGGGTTCTGTAACCCTACGGTCCAGCTGCTTCCATCTGGTTTTATGCCGATATAACGCCCGTCTCCGCCGGCATCCACAAAGCAGCTTTCTATTCCGTCATCGATAAGTGATCCTATTGCCTGGTCAACAGCATACCCTTTTGCTATACCTCCAAGAACGATCTTCATTCCGGGTTCTGTGGAGATGGTATTTTCTTCAATGACTATCTTTTTGTAGTCAACAAGTTCCAGTGTGGTGTCTATCTCTTCCTGGCTTGGTGGCTTGTAAGTTCCGCCGGGACTGAATTTGCCTGACCACAGGTCGAGTATCGGTTTTATTGTTATGTCAAATGCACCGTTGCTTATGTTGGAGTAATATGTGGAACGGCTAATTACGAACAATAGTTCCTCTGAAGGGTCTTCAAGTCTGTTGTTCTCATTTAGTATGGTGAGCTGGCTATCATTCTTATAACTGCTCATTAGTTCGTCTGTTTGGGCAATTCTCTCAAAAGCTTTGTCCACAGTTTGTACCGCATGCTCTGTGTCAGAATCATAAATTGCAGCCGTAACCGTGGTGTCCATTATACTGCGACCGTCGGTGTGAAATATAGGGTTATTTTGGAACAAATCACTCTCTTGTTCGTTATATAACTGTGTAAATGATATTGAAACTATAACGATTAATACAAACAATAAAGCGGCTCTTGTGTCCATGGCGTAGGGATGGATGTGCTTGATATTAAGCTTATTTAGAAACATATAAATATTGGTAATCAATGATTCTGACAATTATATTAATCCGTTAGATGTTAATTATTATTCATTTAGGAAGTGTCAGTATGAGTGATTCTAATGCAGGAATGGCTTCGGGAGGTATTGTTGGGAAGGACAAATACCTTGCAGTTGCTATCCATCAGATCATTGAAGAGTATGGCTGGAAAGGGATTGAGAAGAACTTTGGTGCTGATCATAAGATGATCTATGTCAAGTCCGGTTCTTTATTGGACAAGATCGAAGTGAAGGCACATAAGGTTGGAAATCGCCTGGATGTTAACTTTTTGGGTATAACTCCAAAGAAAGGACTTTTAGACAAAATTTTCGATTTTAATGTACGTGAGATTCCCAAAAGCTTTGAGTTGCACAAGTATGTTTCCGATGGTATGAACGTTCTGGAGAAACAGCACTTATCGACCATCATTGAGGTCGTGCTCAAAGAGTTGGAGGACGTGGCGCAGGATAAATGAGGGGTTTTTATGGCAAGGTTAGAGATAATTCTATTAGGAGCTGCTATTTTCATCTTTGCTTTTGCAGGTGTTTTTGCCAGCATGGGGTATAGTGGGAATGAAGCTATTGCTACTCACTATATGACCGAAGGAGAATGGTCCGATGCAAGCTGTGGTGGTTGTCACTTTACAGCACCTGACCATGTGGCTACCAATACTCATATCCAGAGGGATATTGGGAAATGGGACCCATTGACAAATTTTGATATCGAGGTCGAAGGTGAGGATGAATGGGTGAAGAACTTTGGAGCTTATCATCCAGGTGGCGGAGAACTTGAAAAGTATGGTGTAGATGCAGATTGTATGATCTGTCATGAACAGTATGGCGAATATGATTTTGATGCTCGTGCTGAGTTCTTTACTGCAGGAAATTTTGAAGATGCGAATGCTGCAGCAATGGAAGCTGCAAATGTTAAGGTACAACAGGATACTATTCGTAAGATCACTTACGTGGGAAATGCTGTGACCCCGCTACCATTATTGTTATTATTCCACGACTCTGTTAATGGTGCACCTGTCAAGGAATCCTGTTCTGATAATTGTCATGTTACAAATGTGGAGACCACTGCTGTTACATGGGCATCAGAGGATTACCATAAATTCGATGCACATGCAGATGTCAATTGCGTGGAATGTCATGAGATCTCCCAGTCCAGTATGTTCGTTAAGCAGGACCTTGAAAATATACATGAGGTCGAGGCAGAAACGAAAAGCTGCGATGACCCTGGTTGCCATGAAGGTATTTCACATGGACCTATAGTCGATGCACACGAGACCGTGGCATGCGAGTCCTGTCATATTCCAGCCCTTCCGGGCGGAGATCTTGGTGGTGTGACCCCACTTGCTTCATTTGACTGGTCGAATGGGGAAAGGGCTGATTCCTATAAGGATGATAGCTTCGAACCGGTTCTTGCATGGTCCAATGGAGTTGAAGGGCATGAGTTGCCTGCCAGTGATGGTAGGGGCGAAGATGGTGTTCTTCTTGAACCGTTCAATGTTGTGACGGGTATCTGGTGGGATGCTGGCATTAACAGTGATATCGTCAGTTCACCGAACACCAGCAATGAGATGGGTGATGCGATACCTGTGTCAGACGTTAAGGCTGCAGATTCCAATAGTGATGGTGTTGTAACTGCCGATGAGATGAGAAGCTTTGATGGTGACCTTGATGATAATGCAGATTATCCGAATGCGGTTCTTAGAACAGTTGAGCTTTACTACAAGCTGAGCCATAATATCGCAAGTTCGGAAGTGGGTCTGGCAGATCCTCTTGCTTGTGCGGATTGTCATGGTTCAACTGCAAATGCTATCGATTGGGAGTCCATAGGGTTCATTTCGGATCCTGCACAGACCGACCCCCCAACTGATTTCACATTAAAGGATATTAGCGTGACCATTCCTGGAGCAAAGCCTCCTGAGGTTGAAAGGGAGCCTGCTTTCTAAGGAGTTGATTGTCGTGACAAATGTATATGTTATGGAAAAGATCCCTGAAAAGATCATAATTCCCTTGAGACAGCATGAGGGGTGTCTTTGTACACCTCTTGTGAACAAAGGGGATATGGTGTCAATGGGACAGATGATCGGGAATTGTGACTGTTATGATTCAGCTTCCATCCATTCAAGTGTTTGCGGAGAGGTTATCTCTATCGAAGAGGCCGCTAATCCGAATGGAACTAAAGTGAACAGTGTTATCATACGGCCGGCCGAAACTGTCGAATGTGTTGATTTTACGCCTGTGAAGGATGTTTCTGCATCAAAGCTCGTGGATGTTATCAAGAATGCTGGTATTGTAGAACACTATGGTACTCCTACGCATAAGGTCCTGAAACCGGAAGGTAAGCAGGTAGATATAGTTCTGATAAACGCAACTTCTTCGGAATGGATCGGCGGGCACTATGATACATCTTCACAGTATGCCTCGCAGATGATCGATGCTTTGAAGTTACTGATGAAGGCTGCAGGAGCTTCAAAAGGTGCGGTTGTACTAAGAAATGATGACCTTGAGTCAATTAATGCTTTTGACCACCTGAGAGTCGATGGCAAATTGTTGACAGTTGCTCCTTTGATGGGTAAGCGAAAACTCAGCTATTACTTCAAGGACCTGGGCTCGGATATTATAGTGGTTTCCCAGGAGCGCATTTATGGTCAGAAGATCCTTGACCTTTTTACTTACAACTTGACCGGAAGAAGGGTTTCTTTCTGTTGTGATCCTACCGATGTAGGTGTTGCCATATGTGGTGTGAAGTCTGCAAAGGCATTGTATGATGCAGTACATGAAGGCAGGCCTTACGTAGAAACAGTAGTTTCTGTTTCCGGAAAGGTCAATAGTCCAAAGAAGATCCTGGTTAAGATCGGTACTCCGTTCAAGGATGTTATCGATGCATGTGGTGGTTACATGGGTGAGACGGGCAAACTCATTGCAAATGGTGCGGTCACAGGTGTGGCACAGTACACCGATGATGTCCCTGTCACCAAGATGACAACTTCTATTACGGTCCTGTCCGCGGATGAGGTCATAAGGGACGTGTCAATTGACTGTACTCACTGTGCAAGATGTGTGGATGTTTGTCCTGTGGACCTTATTCCAAGCAGAATAACTGCTTTTGCAGACCAGGGTCGTTTCGATGAATGTCGCCAGATGAACATTTTGAATTGTGTGGAATGTGGCAGATGCTCAGCTGTCTGTCCTTCAAAGATACATTTGTTACAGCTTATCAGATATGCAAAGAATTCCATTGAAAATGCATATGAAGACCTTTCTTCAAAGGAATCTCCTGCGAATCTGAAATTAGGCTGCGGCTGTAGCGGAGGTAACTAATATGACCTTTACGATCTCAGCTCCACCTCATAAGAAAGAGAATATCACTTTTAAGAAGATAATGTGGGCAAAGGTCCTTGCTCTTATGCCTGTAGTCCTTTTGTCCGTTTATTTGTTCGGTCTTCCTGCCATAGGTTTGGTGGCCGCAAGTATCTTTGCAGCGGTAGCGACCGAAGCAGCTATACAAAAAGCATTCGGTCAGAAGATAACTGTCGCCGACGGACATGCAGTGTTGATCGGTCTGATGATAGCTATGATAATTCCACCGGAAGTTCCCCTCTGGATCCCTATGATAGGAGCGGTTTTTGCTGTTGGTATTGGAAAGCATGCTTTTGGAGGCATTGGTTCCTATGTTTTCAATCCGGTCCTCGCTGCATGGCTTTTCCTGACGTTGGCATGGGGTTCAATAATGGCTCCTGCATCCTATCCTCTGACAAGTGCCTTATTTGAGCTGGTTCTTGAGAACGGAGCCGGGGTAATGGCTGGAGTGTCACCTTTATTCATTTTACTGGCAGGTGCAGTCCTTATCTTCCGCAGGTACATCGAATGGAGAATTCCTGTGGCTTTCTTTGTGACAACGGTACTGCTTGCATTCTTACTGGGTGACAGTCTGTCCTATGTTGTTCTTGGGGTTGTAGTGTTTGGTGTTCTTTTCATAGCAACTGATACTTCAACTTCACCCACGACAAAGAACGGTCGTGTGATCTATGGTATCGTTTGTGGTGTTCTTGTAGTTGTATATGGACACTTTGCAAATTATGTGGATGGGACTTTCTATGGTCTGTTCCTTGCAAACTGTGTTGCTTCACTGATCGATAACAATACCCTTCCGGCATCATATGGTACCGAGACATTCTTACAGCGTAAGTACAGGAGTATTGTTTCAAAGATACCTTTCAAGGATCGTCTGGAGGTGTTCTTAGATGACTGATTCCAACAAAGATATTGTAATAATCATAGGCAAATTGGTATTGATCTCGGTCATTGCTTCAGCCCTTCTGGCTGTGACATTTGTGCCTACGAATGAACAATTGAAGAAGAACTATGCAGAAGCAAGGACTTCTACTCTTGCAGAGATCATGCCTTCCGCAGCAGAGTTCGAGGCAGTCTATGGTGATACTGTCATAAATGACGAAGGTGACAAGGAGATCCTCTATTACCGTGCAAAGGATAGTTCCGGTAATCTCGTAGGGTATGCTTTCTTCAGAAAACAAGTAGGTGCTCAGGGTATGATCGAAGTGGCAGGCGGTGTTGATTCCTCGTTCAATGCAATTACCGGTATAGGTATCATGGCTCACACTGAGACTCCCGGACTTGGTTCAAAGATCGCGGATGACCCCTTCAAGAGCCAGTTCACCGATGTGAAGGTTGCAGATCTCAGCCTTTCAAAATCAGGTGGAGCCATTGATTCTATCACAGGTGCTACGATATCCTCGCAGGCAGTAATAGATGCCCTGAATGAACAGGTTGGAGACATTAAAATGGCAGAGGCCTAACGGAGGTGTAGATATGGATCCCTTAAGTGAATTTATTCGTGGAATTACAAAAGATAATCCTATATTTGGTCTGGTATTGGGTCTCTGTCCTACACTGGCAGTTACCACATCCATTGACAATGCGATCGGTATGTCCGCAGGGACAGCATTTGTTCTGATCTGTTCCAACCTTATGATCTCAGGTCTGAGAAAGCAAATTCCTGCTTCTGTAAGATTGCCGATATTCATTTTGATAATAGCAACATTCGTTTCCATTGTAAAGATGGTCATGGAAGCTTATTTCCCGCCGATGTATGCGGCATTAGGTGTGTTCATTCCCCTGATCGTCGTGAACTGTATCATCATCGGTCGTGCGGAAGCTTATGCTAATAAGAACAATATGTTCTATTCATTGATCGATGCTTTAGGAAGTTCTGCAGGTTTCCTTCTTGTGCTGGTACTGATCGGTGGGATAAGGGAGCTTCTCGGAACCGGTGGGATTGCGATCTTTGGAACTCATCTTGTAAGCATTCCTATCAATCCGATAACCTTTATGATCCTGTCACCGGGAGCATTTTTGACAATAGGTATTCTCATGGCAATAGTAAATCACAGAAGAGCAAAGAAGCTTGCAAGGGGTGGCTAATATGGCTGCTGATGTAAGTCTTTTCCAGATATTCATGGATGGTGTGTTCATCAAGAACTTCCTTATCATACAGTTCCTTGGTCTGTGTTCCTTTGTAGGTGTGACCAAGGATACAAAGAGTGCTGCGGGCATGTCCGGAGCTGTCATTTTCGTAATGACACTGGCAGCGACCGTGTCCTTCCTTATCTATAACTTTGTGCTTGTTCCACTAAAGCTAGAGTTCCTTGATCTTATTAGCTTCATTGTGGTAATTGCAGCACTTGTGCAGCTTGTAGAGTTCGTTGTAAGGAAGAATGTCCCATCACTTTATCGTTCCCTTGGTATCTACCTGCCTCTTATTACGACAAATTGTGCAGTTCTCGGTGTAGTATTGCTCAATGTTCTGAATGAATACTCTTTCATTCAGAGTGTCGTTTTCGGTGTTTCAGCAGGTATTGGTTATGCCCTGGTGATGTTGATGATGTCCGGTATCAGGGAAAGGACTACCCTTGTGAACGTTCCGTCATCAATGCGTGGTTTGCCGCATGCGTTCCTTATTGCAACAATGCTGTCTATGGCATTTGTTAACTACTTTGGAGTGATCCCCTTATGAGTCTGACTACATTGATAATCCAGGCAATGGCCACCCTTGGTGGTCTTGGCCTTGTGATAGGTATCATGCTGATCGTGGCATCAAAGTTGTTCAAGGTCGAGACAAATCCTCTTGTTGAGGAAGTTGTTGAGATCCTGCCAGGTGCAAATTGCGGTGCTTGTGGTTATGCGGGATGTGCGGACTTTGCAGAGAAGGTAGTTGCTGAAGATGCACCTCTTGATGGTTGCCCTGTTGGAGGTTTTGATACCACTAAGGAGATCGGTGTGATCATTGGTCAGGAAGTTTCAGAATCCGAGAAGGAATATCCATATGTAAGATGTGGTGGTGGCATCCGCTGTGTCGACAGGTTCGATTATGTCGGTATTGAAGATTGTACTGCTGTTATCATGCTTTCAGACGGTGAAAAGGGCTGTAATTACGGCTGTATGGGCCGTGGTACTTGTGTTCGCGCGTGTCCATTCGATGCTATTTTTATTGGCGAGGACCGCCTTCCATCTGTGAACAAGAACCTCTGTACAAGCTGTGGTCTTTGTCTCGAAGCATGTCCGAACGATATACTGATGTTTGCAAAGGACTCTGAGCAAGTTCATGTCCAGTGTAATTCACATGACAAAGGAAAGACCGTAAAGGCTGTCTGTGAAGTCGGATGTATTGGCTGTAAGATCTGTGAGAAGAACTGTCCTGAAGATGCTATCAAAGTCACGAAGTTCCTTGCAGAGGTCGATCAGGATAAATGTACTGCTTGTGGAATCTGTGTAGAGAAATGTCCGCAGAACTGTATTGAAATGAGATAAGGAGTGAGTTGAATGACATATAAGACTTCTATAGGACTCAACGAGAACATTGTGGCGGTATTGTGTTATCTTGGATTCTGGATGACCGGGGTTTTGTTCCTTTTCGTTGAAAAGGAAAATAAGTTCGTTCGTTTCCATGCAATTCAGTCGGCAATGGTCTTCATGGTCCTTACTGCGATCGTCTTCCTCATTGCATGGGTTCCATACGTTGGCTGGTTACTTGCAGATTTTGCAGGTTTCTTTTCCCTTTTCCTTTGGGCATTGTTCATGTTCATGGCATGGAGAGGTTCAAGGCTCAAAGTACCTGTCATTGGAAGGATCGCATACAACTATGTTTACCAGTGAGTCCGGATCTTTCCGGTCTCAATTTCAATTTTCATGTGCATCTTGCACATGACCTTTGTTTATTTTTTATGAACTATGGTCTTTCTCACGAAAGATTAAAAAGTATTATCAACCTTATTCCTGCATCGTTAATCCAATTCGCAATTGAATGGAGGGTTCTAAATAAAAGAAGAGATATGGATCGAAAAATACAGGCCTTTTAAGCTTGAAGATGTCGTAGGTCAAAAAGAGACAACTGAAAGGCTGATATCCTATGTAAGGTCTGGAAATCTTCCTCACTTATTGTTCTCAGGTCCTCCGGGAGTAGGCAAGACCGCCACTGCAGTCTCAATTGCAAGGGAACTTTTTAAAGATGACTGGCGTGAGAACTTCACAGAGCTTAATGCATCGGATGAGCGTGGTATCGATGTGGTCAGGACCAAGATCAAGAATTTTGCTAAAACCTCTCCTATTGGTGGTGCGGATTTCAAGATAATCTTCCTTGATGAAGCCGATGCATTGACATCTGATGCACAGTCCGCTTTGCGCCGTACAATGGAAAAATATACCAGTAACTGTCGTTTCATTCTTTCCTGTAATTACTCTTCAAAGATAATCGAACCAATTCAGTCAAGATGTGCAGTTTACAGGTTCCGACACCTTGCAGATGATTCCGTTGGTGAAAGATGTCGCCATGTGGCTGAAAAAGAGGGCCTTACCATCGCCGATGATGGGATGGATGCTTTGAAGTATGTTGCACAGGGTGATATGAGGAAAGCAATAAATGCACTTCAGGCTGCAGCATTGTTCGATACCACCATTCACAAGGATGCGATCTATAGAATAACTGCGACCGCTCATCCGGAAGAGATAGCCGAACTTTTGAAAACAGCTCTTTCAGGGAACTTCATATCTGCACGCAAGAAACTTGATTCTTTAATGCTCGAAAAAGGTCTTTCAGGGGAAGATGTTGTAGGGCAGATATATCGTGCCATCTTTGATATGGATGTTTCCGGTAAGAAACTGGTAGCCTTGATGGATATGATCGGTGAGGTCGATTTCAGGCTCACTGAAGGTGCCAATGAAAGGATACAGCTCGATGCTCTACTGGCCCATTTTGCACTGGCAGAGGAGCAATAAGGAATGCCTTTCGAAGAGCAGTTAATTGAACTTCTTGTAAGCATCCCTTCCTGGTTTGCAACCATAATCTTGAGTGCTCTGCCTATTTCTGAGCTACGTGGTTCAATTCCGATAGCTATTGGTGTCTATGGGCTAGGTCCGATAGAAACATACTTTTTAGCGGTGTTGGGAAATCTCATCCCTGTGATCCCGCTTTTACTTTTTCTGGAGCCGGTTTCAACCTTTCTGAGACGTTTCAAGGTAGGGGACATCTTCTTCACATGGCTTTTCACAAGGACACGTCAAAAGCATTCTGAACGTATGGACAAGTATGGACCACTTGCTCTGACGTTGTTCGTTGCCATCCCCTTACCGGTCACAGGTGCCTGGACCGGTTGCGCGGCAGCGTTCGTATTTGGAATAAAGTTCAGGCAAGCTTTGCTGGCTATATTTGCAGGATTGTTGATCGCCGGAATTGTGGTTACTCTTGTAACTCTGGCTGGAATGGGTGCCCTTGAGATATTGAATTAAAAAATAGTGGGGAGGTTCAATCGCGTGGCTTTGTGATCATTTCGTAAGCCAGTTTTATATCTTCCTCTTTTACTGTTTTTCTTCCTGCATGATTGGCGTATATTATTGCTTCCTTTGAAATTTTGATCCCGTATGCTTCTATTATTTCCAAAAGGGCGGTTGCTGCAGGTTCGCTAACTCTTTCTGCATCTGCACTGCGTATCAACCTTTCTACGGAAGCCAATGGTAGTATTGTCATTCTTTCATCCCCTTATTTCTTTTTTATCGCTTTTTAATTGAAGCTCTGCTCTTGATTTGGGTAAATATCTATATATACGTTTGTATTATGAAAAAAGCTACGTATGCTTGTTTTTCCTGATATTCTGATCTGAAATATCTGTGGGTGTATCTTATTTATGGAAGAAATGCTTAGATTATGTGTACTGTCTCACTAAAAAGGGAGAATATTATGGATGAGAAATATGCGCCTCACATTGAGGAACTAACAAAGGCGCTTGCTAATGTCGATAGGTCCAAGGTCGAAGATGAATTTCATTTGCTGATAAAGTATCGTGTTCCGATCAGTGAAGCAAAACGTACGATACTGAGAAAATTCAGATCATCAGACTCTGCGATGAGTAATATCAAAGACCTTTCTATTGGTGATAAAGGAGTTTCCCTGGAGGTTCGCATTCTTGAGATCGGTGAAAAGACCGTTGATCTGAAAGGTGAACGAACTAACATATTTTCTGGTGTTCTTGCGGACGGGTCCGGATTATGTCCTTTTACATCGTGGAAACAACTCGCGTTGAATGCCGGGGATGCGGTGAGGAT
The DNA here is from genome assembly GCF_030594565.1 of Methanococcoides sp. Lineage (NCBI taxonomy): Archaea > Methanobacteriati > Methanobacteriota > Methanomicrobia > Methanosarcinales > Methanosarcinaceae > Methanococcoides > Methanococcoides sp. Next base: position 2,850 of record NZ_JAUVEY010000048.1, on the reverse strand, counting down.
AAGTAATGCAAGTGTCAAGAACTGGCATAATCGTGCGGAAGTGAGTATCAGTGCTTATTCCGAGGTCATATTGCTGGATGATAGTTCTCTTCCGGACATTTCTGAATTGTCTGTTACTCCTGTAAAGAAGCTCATCGATGTAGGTCCTTCTGATCTTTTTATTAGTTCGGTGGCTGCGATCATTGACCTGTATCATCGAAATGTGGAAGTAAAGGGTGAAGATCTTACCATCATTGAAGGTGTTCTGGCGGATGAGACCGGTAGGTTGCCTTTTGTCTCGTGGTCTCCTCTGGATGGTATGGATATCGGTTCGATGATCCGTTTTAAAGATGCATCTGTGCGTATGTATCGTGGGGTTCCATCTATACATCTTGATAGTTCTACTCCAGTTGAATCGGTTGGTGCTGATGAAGATCTATCGTTCGATCCGTTGGCAGTGAACAAACCTCCTGAGCCAGTGCCCATCTCTAATGTCTTGCAGGCTGAAGGTATGTTCGATGTTGCTGTGGAGGGCAATATTGTTTCTGTCAGGCCGGGTTCAGGTCTGATCACACGCTGTCCTGTCTGTAATCGGGTGATCATAAAGAACGTTTGCCGTTCCCATGGGGCTGTTGATGGTTTGCAGGATATGAGGGTCAAACTTATCCTCGATGATGGGACTGGTTCCGTACTCGTGATGCTGAACAGGGAACTCTCGGAGATCGTTTATGGAAAATCTCTTCATGAATCTTTCTCCCTTCTGGGTAAGACAATGTCAATGAATGCGATCTTTGAGGATATGAAACGTGTTCTCACTGGGCGTTATCTTGGAGTTCGCGGGAATACATCTCGAATCGAGTTTGGGGTTACTTTTGTTACAAAGGCCGTATGGGTGCCGGAGTCGGATATTGAAGAAAGGGTCCCTCTTCTTCTAAAAAGGTTGGATGGGGTGGAGTAATAGCATGGTAGATCGTGAAATAGCATATAGGGTGTTTGCAAAAGAGCTTAATGATTCCAGTTCTACGATCCATTCTACTGTGGATGAGGCGATAACATCTGATGGGCACACGCCAAACTATCTGTTGACTCCGGGTGGTGTTATGGTGAACCGCGTTTTTGTCACAGGGGTTCTGACGGAGGTGGAGAATATAGGTTCCGATGGTGATACTTGGCGGGCTCGCGTTGTTGATCCTTCCGGAGCTTTTACTTTATATGCAGGTCAGTATCAGTCCGATGCAGCGATATTTCTGTCATCCGTAGAGCCTCCGGAGTATGTTTCTGTTGTTGGTAAGGTCCGATCCCATAAGCCGGATGATGGTCCTGTGGTCATATCTCTAAGGCCTGAAGAGATCAATATTGCAGATGAGGATGCGCGCAACAGGTGGATATTGGATACTGCAGAATTGACGCTTGACAGGCTGGATGCATTTTCTAAGATATTGCTAGCATGTGGCAATATTGATTCCATGGATGAATGCATGGAAGGTCTTGGAATAGCTCCTGTGCTTTCAGAGGGAATTGGAATGGCTATAAGGCATTATGGCGTTGATGAAAGTTATCTTAATGAAATTCGATCAGTCGTAAAGAAATGTATAGTTTCCCTGGATCTGCTTTCTGACGCATCTGATGAAAAGGATATTGATACCCTCGTTCTGGAAATAATGGACGAACTTGATAAGGGTAAAGGTGTTGATTATGCCGAACTTCTATCTGTTGCAGTTTCCAGACAGCTTAATGAAAGAACAGTGGATTCAGCAGTAAGGTCATTACTTGCAATAGGGCAATGTTATGAGCCAAAGGCGGGTATCTTAAAGCTGATATCATAAGATATCATTCTGATATATTGTATTGATACCTTGATATAATTGTATCAAGGGTATCAATTATAATGTATCATTTTTTGGGCTCTGTAGAAAACCTATCAAAATCAACATATATAGACTGGAATTGGAATTATATTCCAACATCATGTAACACATTCCATAATCTTTTCAAATTGGATTAGTGTCCGAATATCGAGGATTTCTACAGAGACATTTTTTGATATGTATTAATTCACTTAAACTCGATACTTATATCTTTTACATTTTTTGCAAGGGTCTGTGATATTAATCCTAGCTCAAGGTTGCATGCATGAAGTATTCCGCTCGGTACTATACAGGTGGCACAACAGTTCCCGTCTTGTGCTTTTCCGATGACATAATTATCTTTAATACCAAACATTTGCATCATTGAAACTTCAAGATCTGAAATGTTCTTTACTTTTGGACAATCGGTCTCAATTTTGATCGTAACATTTTTACCGTCTTTTGTTCCATGGATCTTGTGTGTGAATCCACATATATTTGAGTTTACAGTGATATCTGTCATGGTATGCCTCTTGTAGATCTTTAATATAATATGTGTTTGACAAATTTCATTTGTTGTTATGTTCAATTAAATACATCGTGAACTTTCTATATAAGGTTTTGTAAGGATGTCACAAAACCATTATGTTCAGTACTTGATTCAGATGTTGTCTTTTTTATATTTATTTTATAAGTTATTTTCATTACCAAAAGGTTATATATTGATGGGGATTGTTCGATATGCTTAAATAAAAATACAAAAATGGATTCACAGTTATTGTGTCTCTCAAAATACATTTGTTATCACAATTTTTGATATTGCATGGAAGGGATTGGCATGGAAAAAGATGAGATTATCAAGATGGTAAGGGAAGGATTGGAGTGCATTACCGGAGTTGGCAAAACACTTGTCCTTGATGATGAAGACAGAAAGGTCATAGCAAAACTGGAAGAAAAAGCAGATAAAATGACTCTTATGGGGCTTGGCAGGGGTGACAATAAAGGGGTGAAGGCCGTTCTCCAG
>NZ_JAUVEY010000179.1:0-3317 GCF_030594565.1 Methanococcoides sp. | reverse complement strand
GAGATAGTTGCAGATATATCATTTATGACAGATGGATGCGGAGCAACGATAGCATGTGGGAGCATATTAACATCTATGGCCAAAGGAAAATCTGTTGATGAGGTCAAAGCAATTACAGACGATGACCTGATTACTGCTCTTCAAGGTCTCCCTGAAGAAAACCTGCATTGTGCGCATCTTGCAATTATGACACTGGAGAAAGCTCTGGAAATGTTACAATAAACGGAGATTATTAGATGCAATGTGGGTTATGTGAACAGAAAAAGTGCCGGGAAGGAAAGGATTGTTCTACAATTAAGACCGATGTTGAATATGCTGGCACGAACCTTGAATCCATGGAAATCTCGGCACAAATCGAATCCAGGTATTATATGGAGAAAACAAGGTTAGAAGAGCTTATTCTGTATGCCAAAGGAATGGGGTATGAAAAACTTGGCATTGCCTTTTGCATTGGTCTGGAAAAAGAGGCTAAGGTCATACATGAGATTTTAGCACAGGATTTTAAGGTATTCTCTGTCTGCTGTAAGGTATGTGGAATTGATAAGGATAGCTATGGTCTGGAAAAATTACACAATGGTAGTTTTGAAGCGATCTGTAATCCGATGGGCCAGGCACTGGTGTTGAATAAAGAGAAAACCGATTTAAATATCATTCTTGGATTGTGTATTGGCCATGATATTCTTTTTACCCAGCAATCACAGGCGCCTGTAACCACATTGGCGGTAAAGGATAGGGTACTGGCCCATAACCCTCTTGGTGCGATATATTCTAATTATTATCTTAAACATAGGTTCAATGCCGGAGATTAGGTTTTGTAACAATGAATTACGATATGATACAATATGAAATCCATAAAGGAACAAAAAAATGGAAAAACGTGTAAATGATAACTTGCGTATTGGGATCAATACTTCGAAGAATTCAACCATTGCATTAGTCTTTCTTGCAGCATTAAAGGGCATTGTTGGCTTATATTCGGGAAGCACTGTCCTGATTGCTGATGCAGTTCATACCTCATTGGATATTTTCACATCACTTGCCGTGTGGGTTGGACTCAGGCTCAGTTTAAAAGACAGCGGAGAGAAGTTTCCATACGGCTATTATAAAGCAGAAAATCTGATAGCGCTTTTTGTCTCAGTATTGATCCTCGTCTCAGGAGTCGAACTTTTACGCCAGGCACTGGCAAGCATTAATAATCCTATTGAGATCGAAATACAGGGAATTGCGCTTGGAACTGCTGTGTTTTCGGTTTTTGTAATTTATGCTATCTCTGTGTATAAAGGCAAAATTGGCAAGCAGATCGATTCGCAGGCCCTGATTGCAAATGCAATGCATTCATATACAGATGTTTTCAGCTCCCTGGTTGTTGTAATTGCAATTGCCGGCTCAATGTTAGGTATGCCGTGGCTCGATAGTATTGGGGTGCTGGTTATCTCTCTAATGATATTCAGGCTTGGAATTGGGATTGCCAGAGACTCGATATTAATACTGATGGATGCATGGCTTGATAAGGAATCGATTGTAAGGATCCGTCAGGCTATAGGTGATATCAAAGGTATTAACAAAGTGGAAGACATAAGACTTCGAAAATCCGGGCTGGTTGTGTTCGGGGAAGTAATTGTTGAAACCCAGGGAGATGTCGATCTGAAAAAGGTCGAGATGCTCTCTGATGAAATTAAAAGTGCAGTAAAGAAAGAAGTAGATAATCTGGAACATGTAGTAGTCAATGCCAAACCAGGGAAGATGGCAGTAGTGAAAGTTGCAGTTCCTGTTGTTGCACAAGATGGTCTGCGCTCAAAGCTTTCCCTTCATCTTGGTAAAGCCCCGTATTTTATAATTATCGAAATGGAAAATGATAAATTTAAAAACTGGGATGTCATTAAGAACCCTGCTGCCACTTTGGAAAAGAAAAAGGGTGTAAAGACTGCGGAGTTTCTGATAAGTCGGGATGTCAATGTTTTAATAATACATGATATTGGTGATGGGCCATTCCATGTGCTTCGCGACAACTTCGTGAAAATATTACAAATGCCTGGGTCCGCAAAGAATGTTGACGACGTCATTGGGAAGGTTCATGAATTTGATGTGATAACTTCACCTACAGAGGACAGGACATAAATTCCAAAAATAGGTAAAGACGATTGAAAATACTGATGAAAGGTATTTACTTCATTAGCACAATGATATTTCCAGATTATCTTGAGAGGGGGGTGCGAAATATAATGAATAACAAAATACTGCCGGTAATTGTACTCCTCATTGTAGCTTTTTCGGGTAATGCATGTATAAATGGAGTACCTGATCAGCAAAACGGCCCGAAACAATTGATTATCGTGACGAGTATTCTGCCGCAGGCTGATTTTATTGAGCATATCGGTGGCGATAAAGTAGAGGTCATTGTAATGATACCGCCCGGTGCAAACCCTGCCACCTATGAGCCGACTGCAAGTCAGCTAAAGGCGGTAAGCAGTGCCGGAATGTATGCCAAAGTAGGATCAGGGCTTTTGTTTGAGGAGGTCTGGCTGGATAAGATCATATCAACCAATCCGGACATGCTCATGGTTGACACTTCAAAGGGTGTCACATTGATGGAAATGGAAGAGCACCATCATGAGGAAGAAAATTCCAGGCATAACAATGATGAACGCAGTATGGATCCACATATCTGGTTATCTCCTGAAAATGCACAAATCATGGTGCAGAACATTTGTGACGGTCTGATCCGGATCGACCCGGCTAATGAAACATATTATGAGCAGAACAAAGAGCAATATATTCGTGATCTGGAAGTGCTTGACTCTAAGATCAACCAGTCTTTATCAGGATTCAAAAACCGTACTTTCATGGTTTTTCACCCCTCCTGGGGCTATTTTGCACGGGACTACAATCTTACTATGATAGCAGTTGAGATCGAAGGCAAAGAACCAAGTGTCAGTGATATGGCACATTTGATCAAAACCGCTAAGGAGAATGATATCAATGTCATCTTTGTTCAGCCCCAATTCAGTACAAAAAGTGCTGAGGTGATAGCAAAGGAGATTGGAGGTGGTGTTATACCGGCAGATTCTCTGGCAAAAGACTATCTGGTAAATCTACATGAAGTTACAAATTCATTTGCTCAAAGTCTGACATAAACATGAAAACCGAAGTAATCGTTCTTAAGGATGTGTGGGTGCATTATGGTGGCATAAATGTGCTCGAAGGAGTAAATCTTACTGTAAGCCAACATGATTTTCTGGGCATCATAGGACCAAATGGTGGGGGGAAGAGCACTCTGCTTAAAGTAATTCTGGGATTGATAAAACCAAGCAGAGGGA
>NZ_JAUVEY010000094.1:0-8626 GCF_030594565.1 Methanococcoides sp. | reverse complement strand
CTCACCTATCAGTGATCCTGTTAATCGGGTGCTGGGTAAAATGGCAAGGGATGGTAAGCTCAGTGGTAGCTGGAATGAGTGATCTCATTCCTCTTTTGAGATGCGACAAAGCTCCAATCCGTTGTTGTGGAACACGTAAACAACTATCTCTTTTCCCTTTTCAAAGGCTCGCATCTGGCGGTCATAGACAGATTTGACATGCCTTGATCCATTCTCTTTGAAATGTTCCTTTACTTTTTTAAAGAAAGCTATCTGCTGCTCAAGGTATGCTTCTTCGTATTCTTTAATATCAGATGCTATCACTTTCGCATCTTCATCCTTGATCTCACTATGATAACATCCATGCTGGTCCAGACCGGATATCTGTCGCCAATCAAGGTTTCCTTCTTCATCTGTCTCCCGGTGGAGCATGTATGGGTAAAGGCTGCATATGGTTGGCCTCTTGTCATAGATGGTGCACCGATTGTTCTCAAGAAGAACGCAACTTCCATCCTCCTTTGTTCTCAGTGAGTATCCGGAAACGTAAAAATTCCCCTTCTGGTCACAGAACTCATAGTATGGTGCAGGGGTGATAAGGGACTCATCTATCTGTTTCATTGCTTCTACATCTTTTTCCAGCAGGAACACATGGTCGTTGAACTGTCTGGTGCAGCACATCCCGCACAGATCACACTCGAACCCGACCTCCTTTATTATCTCAATAAGCTTTTCATCGGGATATTTTTTCAATGCCTTGAGCTCTTTTTCCGTTTCCCTTATCATTTCGTCTATCACTTTAAAGGTCATCACCTGCAATTCGTCTATTCTTCATCTTCTTGGGAATACGTTTTAGGATGTATTAGTATTTTGAGCTTCCAACTTTTCAGATGAATACGATATTTTCTTATTGTTGTTCTGTAGGAATATTGATATTTTTTTATCTTGACTCAACAAGGTCTACCATACCACTCGATAAAACCCTCAATTCATTCTTATCAATCATTTTACTAACAACACCCTTTATCCTCTCCGCAATCGTCCCACTGGTGGATCGGATTCCGAACAAACGTGATGTTTGAATCGCAAGTTCATCAGGGGATGTGGCGTGCTGACTTTTAAGAACCAGTTTTGCAGCTTCAGCTATTTCCTCATTACAGATCATTTCTATCTTTGCAGCAACTTCATTACCACGCCGACGAACCTTTACATCATTGATGTCCATCCAAAGGAAATCTCCTCGATTGACAAGTTTTTCATTCCTTTCTGAATAATTCACAGCTTCTATGATTGCATTTTTGATTTTCTGACCGGTTCTTTTTAAGCCGTGGTTTTCACGAATTCGTTTTATCATCTCATCTATATGTACAGGAGATTCAATTTTTAGGATCTGGATGATAGCTATTTCAAGCTCAGAATGTGACAGTTCATGTATTTGTTTCTGTGTATCGATGTCGATTTCAGAACATATTCTGTATTCGGGAACAAGGTCAAGAAGTGTTCCTTCATTCGAAATACAAGATTCATTAACCTCTTCCCGCTCAACACCTGAATCCAGTATTTTTACTGGGTTTTCCAATGGTTTATTCTTATTTATTGTGGGTTTGGGAGTATTTAGCTTAGTCTTCTCAATAAAATCCCTTAGCCTTATCTTGCAATCATTCTTATTTCGATACCAGTCTGTAGACCAGATACGATAAATTGTCCAGCCTAGGTTTTCAAGAACCTGTTGGCGTAGTCTGTCCCTATCTCTTGCAACTGGAGATGAGTGATATTTAGCACCATCACATTCAATTCCTAGAAGGTATCGTCCACGGGAGTTGGGATCAACAACTGCTAGATCCAGTCTATAGCCTGCACAACCAACCTGTTTTTGAGCATCATATCCACAATCTAGAAGGAAATCATAAACTGAATCTTCAAACGGTGAATCACTGTCTTTTCCTGTAGCTTCAATTGTTTGGAGATTCCTGTTTTCGGCAAAGTCTAAAAATGTTTTCAAAGCTTTCACTCCAAATGGTGAAGTTTGAATAGTTGCAAGATCCTTTGCCTGGAAATTGGAGAACACAACACATTTTTCACGTGCACGAGTTATCAGGACATTTAATCTTCTTTCTCCTCCTTCCCGATTGAGTGCGCCAAACTGAAGCCTAAAATTGTGGTCTCTATCAAAACCAAAACCAACGCTTATAAAAATAACGTCTCTCTCGTCACCCTGTATTGTTTCCAGATTCTTGACAAAGAAATGATCAGGACGTTTACTTTCGAAGAACTCAGTCATATCAGGCTGTTCCTTGAGCAGCATTTCGACTTCTTCTAGTATGATTTGCTGCTGGTTCATATTAAATGTACCAATTCCAAGACTTTTATCGGGATATTTTGTGAAGTGTTCCAGAGCAGCTTTTGCCACAGCTTTTGCCTCTTTCCTATTCCCTTGACTTTTCCCTCGACCATAGACAGTATCAGGTAAATGAACAAACTTTAGGCCTAAGTGTTCCATATCAGCCATAGGAGATGGGTAAATCACGAGATTCTGATCATAAAATTCCTGATTAGAAACCGCAATTAATGATTCATGCCTACTGCGATAATGCCAACGAAGATTCTTTGTCAGGAAACTACGCTTGCATAAGTGAAGTATGCTTTCGATGTCCGATAATGAAGTTGTATTCTCTTCATCGGAATCATCCATTGAATCAATTATCTTGTCAAAGAAACTTGTAGGTGGAAGTTGACGAGTATCTCCTATTATCACACACTGGTTTGCACGTAATAGTGCTCCTAAAGCATCTTCGGGTCGCACTTGGCTAGCTTCATCAAAAACAACAACATCAAAATTGATATTGAGGGGATCAAGAAACTGCGCTATTGATAGTGGACTCATCATGAAACAAGGTTTAATTTTTTGTATTAAGCTACCGGCATTTTTCATTAGCTTTCTAATGGGCATATGCTTGCGCTTTCGGTTGAATTCTCCTAATAGAATACCAGCCTCTGATTTTGGAGATGCACCTCTGGGGATTGGTGGTTGTCTTTCATAAAGCAAATATGCAAGTCTCTGTCGGTTCTCGAAAATTAGTTCACGATCGAGTTCTGTGAATGTTTTAATCTTTTTTTCATGAAGTTCACCCATAAAACTTGCTAATGTTTGCCTTTCCATGAATGCGCATCGAAGAAGATCTTCTGCAAAATTACCTTCAAAGCATGGAATTATATCATCCGATTCCATGAGATTCGAATCAATAAGGTTTACAATTGGAGATGCAAACGTTTCAAGACATTGATCTCTACGAACAGTAAATTGACCCCATTGCTGGAGTTTTGGGATTCCTTCTTTCCACAATTGAAGTTGATAGTCCGTGTCCTCAATACATACATCATCAAGATTAGTATCAAACACTAGTTCGTGATCTAAATTGAGCCGATCAAATAATTTATCGCGTTGTTCAACAAAGATACAGACGGTTTTTGGTACATCTTCTATCGCTTTATCCAGATCTCCTTTAGAAACACCAGAACTGACTTTATCGACCACTTCATTATTGAAGGCATCTTTCAACAACTGCTGACGGAAGGATACGACCCATTCTGCAAAGGAATCAAGCATTTGTGGATTACTTTCTTCATCTTTCCAGTGTGAACCAAAAAGACTCTGTCCGCTTTCATTCGAGTCTCGAATTTCCCTTCGAGATTGAATGCACGCCGATAACTCATTTAGATCCGAGATGATATATTCTGTTTTTTTAGGAGCGATGTCTTTGTAAAATGAAGAGATTTCATTTTTCAAGTAACGATATCTACTATTAAATAATCGGAAGATGACGAATTTAGCAGATAGTTCTTTATATTCCTTGACAATAGACTCAATGTTTTGTTCAAATGCAGTCTCCCTAAATGTGGAATGTAAAGCAGAACTTTGTCTATGGAAATCTTCTACCTGTTTAATTAATAATTTTGCTTCATTACTCTGTTCATTCCATTCTTGATTTAATAAAACCTCTTTATCGATAGGTTTAGATGCTGCCACAACTTTTGCAGCAGAAATAGATGATTGAATTTCTTTTAAAGTATGGGGGAGATTTGTCGAACTAAGTTGACAAAGATCATCTACTGAAACGACAAGATTATCCAATGATATTTTACATTCGTCAATTAGTTTTTCAATTTCAGATTCGTCAGATGGAAGCATCATTCCTGGCTTACAGCCTTTCCATTTGTGATTATTGACTGGTTTTACAAGAGATAATATGTCGGAAATATTCGAAAGGGCTGATATTGCTTCTGTCCAATCCTTTTGGCTACATTTTTCAATATTGGTAAACTTAACATTTGGCATTTCTCGTCCAACATTTTCAAAATAGCGTAATGCATCCTCTTTCATACAAAATAAATTGAATGGGGACTGTCTGATATACCCGAAAGGTTCTCTCAATGCACTTGCATAATCGTTTAATTCTGCTTTAAGCGATTCTAATTTATCAAAGCGGCTGTCTAAAGACACCGATTTTGGAGGCGATAGGGAGACAGTGCGTTCGAGTTCTTTGAGAACCTCTTTTTTGTTTGATTTTCGGCTATGTAGTTCAAGGCAAAAATCACCCAGACCTGACTGGTCAAGACGACTTTTTACCACTTCAAGAGCTGCCATTTTTTCACTAACAAAAAGTACTGATTTTCCTGCTGCAAGAAGCTCGGCAATGATGTTTGTGATGGTTTGAGATTTACCTGTCCCTGGTGGCCCTTCTACTACCATGTTCTTGCCCGATTTTACATCCTCGATCACAGCAATTTGAGATGGATCGGCATCCATCACGTGATATACATTTTGAGCATTAATTTTTTTGTCAACATCATCTTCAGAAAATTCAGTTTCACAAATTTGAGTATCAGGATCAAATATACATTTTATCAAAGGATGCTTGGCTGGAGAATTATCCTCAGGCCATGCCATCGGATCAAGATCCTTATACATAACAAACTTGGTAAAGCTAAAGAAACTCAAGTTAATGTCGGATAGAACTTTCCAGTTGGGTTTTTTTGCGATAGCTTCTACAACATCTTGATAATATTGATCAAATCCTTCCTTCTCATCAGGCATTTCAAATTCGGGAAGTGAAATGCCGTCTTCAATCAGCTTTGCCTGCAGAGAAACATTTGTGAATATGTCTTCCCCTGTCCATGACAATTGAAAAGGACCACCTGCAACTGTGCGAACCAATTCAACAGGAACAAGAATTAATGGAGCTTGCCTTATTTTGGAAGTGGTGGTAGGGTCTTCCCACTCTAGAAATCCAAGAGCCAGATACAGGACAGTATATCCCTGCTCTTCAAGTACCGATTGGGATTGCTGACTAATATAGTACATTCTTTTTTGAAGATATTCACTTTTCAGTGTTGTTTGAAGAAAACGATCAGTGTGTTTACCTTCCAGTTCTTCATTGGACTCTGGCATTTTCCAAAGTAAAGATGATTCGTCATCGTCAATATCTTCATTTGATATGTCTGACTTGTTTTCATCAGCAAATGTTTCATATTTCTGATCTTGATTTTTTGATTTGGGACGGAACTCCATTTTCTTTTCTTGAAGAACCAATCTATCATAGACCTCTCTTGGTATTTCATCCACCACTCTTATTTTTCTGTCTTTTGATGGATGGAAATTCAACAATGAGTTGCGCATTGTGAGATCCAATAAATTGTGTCTTGCTACTTCCAGCTCTTTATTAACAGTACTCATATCATTGCTCCGTCTAAAATAATCCGATGACACTATAATAATTGTTATATTTTGGCTATTAATGTGATAAATGTATATAATTCTGGCTCTGTAATAATCTTATTTTCGAATCTGAATAGTCGTCAATAATTTTAATAATAAAAATCACATGGTATGCATGTATGTATTATGTATGTACATTGATGCATCACCATCTCTAAAAAAAGCAGGCAATTTTTACGATACAATGTCGCATCTCGCAGCAATAAATGATCAAATTTACTGGTTTGCAACTCTCTCTTTATTAAAATGAGCAACGATCTTTTCGGCAAGTCCTTTACTGATGCCATCCACTGCAGTAAGTTCCTCAACGGATGCATGGCGTATCTGCTCAATGGAACTGAAATGGTTCAACAATGCCTTTTTTCTTGAGGCTCCTATCCCCGGGATAGTGTCCAGTTCTGAGTGAGAGAGCCTTGCAGTGCGTCTTCTTCTGTGGGATGATACAGCGAACCTGTGGCTCTCATCCCTTACACGCATGAGCACTTTGAGTGCTTCGGATGTGTGGGGTAATATTACAACCTCATCGGTGTCATCCTTTGGTACGATGATATGCTCGAATCGTTTTGCAAGTCCTACAAGCGGGATGTCGAGTTGCAGTTCCTTTAAAGAGCCCATGGCAGCACTGACCTGTCCGGGACCTCCGTCTATGAGGATGAGGTCTGGTAGTTTGTCTTTCTCGGCTTTTTGCCGCGTATACCTGCGTTTTACGACCTCTGCCATCATGGCAAAATCATCGATTCCTTTCACCGTTTTTATGTTGAAATGCCTGTATTTGCTATTTGCAGGTATGCCGTTCTCAAAGACCACCATTGAACCAACAGCATCAGTGCCCGATATGTTGGAGATGTCAAAACCTTCGATGTGCGCAGGCAATGTGGACAATGAAAGGGCATCCCTGAGCTGTAACAGTGCTTGTAGTGCCTGTTCCTTATCACTTTGCTTAAGGTGTGACTGCTCCATGGTCATTTGGGCATTTTGCTCGGCCATTTCCATCAATCTTTTCTTGTTACCCCTTTGAGGTACCTGTATTTGTACACTTCTCGCTGCTTTTTCGGAAAGCCATTTGATTACGAGTTCCTTTTCGGCTATCGGGTGCTGCACAAGTATCTCGGGTGGCACAGGGGCATCCTGATAGTATTGTTTTATGAATTCATCTGTGGCACGGGCTATATTGCCGGTGACATCTCCCCATGAAAGGGAAAGATCGGCTTTACCTACCATATTTCCGTCCCTGATGTAGAAGATCTGTACGAAAACGGTCTCATCGTCAGAGGCAGTTGCAATTATGTCGCTGTCATCATTTCCCGCAGTGGCCGTCTGTTGCTGGGAAAGGCTTTTCAGAGCATCTATATGGTCACGTATCGCAGCAGCACTTTCATATTCCTGTGCCAGAGCATGGGTGTTCATCTTTTCCTGAAGCTCTTTTATTATACCGGATGTCTCGCCTTTAAAGAACTTCACTGCTTCCATCACATTATTGCGATATTCTTCAGGCGATATCGAGCCATTGCATGGGGCATAACATCGATCGATATGATAGTTCAGGCATGGCCTTTTTCCTTTGTCGTCTATTCTACGGTTGCATCTTTTAATCCTGAATATCTGTGAGATCATCTCAAGGGTCTGTTTGACAGGTTTCACATTCGTATAAGGGCCAAAATAGAGGGCGCCGTCCATAAGCCTGCGGCGCGTTATGAATATTTTGGGAAATTTTGTATTGACAGTGACCTTCACGTAAGGATAACGCTTGTCATCCTTCAGGGCGATGTTGTAATGCGGCCTGTTCTTCTTCACCAGATTAGCTTCGAGTATCAGTGCAGCGACCTCAGATTCCGTGACAATGTAGTCAACATCCGCTATCTTCCTGACCATTGCTCTTGTTTTGGAGGAATGGTTCTTGCTGGATTGGAAGTACTGGCTGACCCTTTTTTTAAGGGACTTCGCCTTTCCTATGTAGATGATGTTGTCGGATACGTCCTTCATAAGATAGACGCCCGGCAGGTCAGGTATGTTGGATATGTCCGGTCTCATTTTTGCTGTTCCCTCCAATCACAGCAGAAATTGCTGCTCCCTTTCTGTCATTTCCCGAGGGTCTTCTGAAATGTCCTCTCGATGAACTGAGGATACGTTTTTTCAATTATTGTTTTAAGGTTGACAATATCTTCCCTGTTATATTCCAGCAACAGTTCAAGGGATCCTTCATTACCGCGTTCATATTCGTGCCAGAGCCTCACAGCATCGAATCCGGTGATCCCTACGGTCTCATCGGTTCGGTTTATCTCCAGTTCCTTCTCAATTGCTTTGAGGCCGCCGGAAAGGCCTATGCGCCTTAGAGGATACATCAGATCGATGTGAAGCTGGTTGAACTCTATCTGTGGGAATTCCTTTTGTATAAAAGGCAGGTCAAAACGGGCACCGTTGAACGATACGAGCAGTTCATATTTCTGTAACTCTTCTACAACGTCTTCAAGGTCTATACCTTTGACGTACGTTTTTGCATCTTCTCCATCGTATATTCCTATCACTGTGATATAGGAACTTGAAGGTGACAGTCCGGTTGTCTCTATATCCACATAGGCTACCGAATCGGAGAAGTGTTCAAATGCCCTCCATTGTTCCGCACTTGGGAGGCAGTTGGCGAAATATTCGAAATCCTTTTGTTCCAGGTGTTCTTTCGATTCGGCTATGCCATTTGCTATCTTTTCTTTTCGGGTTGCTGGAATGGATATTTCATCCTGATGCTCAAGGTACTCGTCCCATGTGCAATATCCACTCTCCCATATTCGTTTTTCAATCGTTTTTCCAATTCCGGGGATGTGTGTGTAAGTACTTGTAAGCATTTTGTTTGCTCCACTGGACTTTCAGCTATACTTC
>NZ_JAUVEY010000135.1:0-5807 GCF_030594565.1 Methanococcoides sp. | reverse complement strand
AGCCGCATAAAAGGACAGATATAAAGAGGGAATAATTCAGATAATCTATTAATTTAATAGGTTTTAACATATTTCAATAGTTTAGTACTAGAATTGAACGATATAAGCTAAGGGGTAATGGGGAATGTTTGCAAACAAATGGACAATAATCGAAGAACTTGATAATATATCAGATCTCGAAATGTTTGTAGAAGTTACGTTATTAACGGGAGCAGTTAGAAAAGGCAGAATTAGTGCAAACAAAGATTATATTATATTGGACGATGAAAGGCGCGGAGATACACATATTATTCCAGTTTCTGCAATTATTTGTGTTTCATATGGGGTTTCCTAAACGAAGATGCCAAAAAAGTATACAGCAAAATAGTGACACTACCGAGTTGAACCAATGGGTCAAAAGAAAATTCTATAGATTGCTATGAGTCTGGATGGATATATTGCAACAAAATCAGGAGATGCGGATTGGCTTATTGACATACCCGGATATGATTTTTATGATCGATTTATAGGGCACATTGGTGCTGTTGTAATGGGAAGGAAGTCCTATGAAATGATCATCTCATTTGGCATCGAATGGCCATACGAATTTGCACGATCATATGTTCTTACAAACAGTAATAAATTTGAAGATACTGACCTTGTGAAGTTTGTCAGCACTCCTGTTAAAGAGCTTGTGGAACGACTATCCTCTGAAACCGGAAAAGACATCTGGATCTTGGGTGGTGGAGAAGTTGTCCGGGAGTTTCTCGACTCCGGTCTTATTGATGAGATCATCATTGGTATAATGCCTGTTCTTTTAGGGGGAGGGAATTCCATTGTTCTGCGAAGGTACTTATAAGACCGAACTGAAGCTACTTGATGTAAAACAGTATGAAAAAGGAATGGTACAGCTTCATTATGAAACATTGGTCTAAAGTTTTCTCACTGATTCAATAAATGTTCTTTCTTAGAAAAACATTATCTACCAGTATTCTCAATATAATTTAGTTAGTTAATTAGTTAAATACTGGTCTGACATTATATCGTTTATATTGTTTAGAAATTCACAGGTATCACAATGCTTGAAAAATTATTCGATCCGGCTTCTGTGGCTGTCATCGGTGCCTCCCGTACGGAAGGGAAAGTGGGGCGGGCGGTGCTTGATAATCTGCTTGAAAGCTACAGCGGCAGGATCATCCCTATTAATCCTAAAGCCGATGAGATCCTCGGTCTGCCATGCTATCCGACAATTCTGGATGCACCTGGGGGAGCAGAGCTTGCAGTCATTGTCGTGCCTGCCGTGCTTGTTCCCGATGCGCTCGATAAATGCGGTCGGGCAGGAGTAAAGAACGTAGTTGTTATTTCCGCAGGTTTCAAGGAGGCAGGTATCGAAGGTTCGAAGCTTGAACGTAGGTGTGCTGAGATCGTAAAGGAACACGGGATGCGTATGGTAGGTCCGAACTGCCTGGGCATCATTGATACGGCATCCGGTCTGAATGCTTCCTTTGCTGCATCCATGGCCAGGAAGGGCAATATCGCAATGATGTCCCAGTCAGGTGCAATATGCACGTCGACCCTTGATTGGGCAGATGCGAGAGGTGTGGGTTTCTCGAAGTTCATCAGTCTTGGGAACAAGGCCGATCTGTCCGAGAACGATTTTCTGCTTGAAATGGCAGATGATGATAATACTGCTGTGATAGCTGCTTATCTTGAGGGTGTGAAAGACGGCCCGAAGTTCATGCAGATCGCCCGCGAGGTTTCCCGGAAGAAACCTGTCATTGTGATCAAATCCGGTAGGACCGCAGTTGGTTCAAGGGCGGTTTCTTCTCACACCGGTACGCTCGCAGGCTCTGATGAAGCTTACAATGCTGCATTTTCCCAAAGTAACGTTATCAGGGCTGATTCCGTTGAACAGCTAATGGACTACATACGTGCCTTTTCCAGCCAGCCAATACCAGATGGTCGTAACATCGCCATCATCACAAATGCGGGTGGGCTTGGTATTCTGACAGCAGATGCTTGTCAGTTCGCGGGGCTTTCCCTTTCATCGTTTAATGAGGACACTATCGGTAAGTTGCGGGGTAAACTTCCTCCTGCAGCCAGCCTTTATAATCCGGTAGATGTTTTGGGGGATGCTCGTCCTGATATCTACGGGTTTGCAATTGAAACGATACTTGATGATCCCAATGTAGATGGTGTTATCCTTCTAACTTCTCCGCAGGCAATGACGGAAATTAAGAGCATTGCGGAAGTGGTTGCCGAAAAATGTGCGGATACGAAGAAGCCCATATTATGCAGTTTTGTAGGCGGGACGCGGATAGAAGAGGGTGACGAAATCCTGAACCATCATCATATTCCGAATTATCCTTTCCCTGAAAGAGCAGTTTCCAGCATGGCTGCTCTATGTGACTATGGTATCATGAGGGAACATGAATATGTTCTGCCTGAGAAGTTCGATGTTGATAAGGAATTTGTTTCTTCCCTGCTAAGGGATGCGATCTCAAATGGCAGACGTACTCTAGGACTCGAATCCTTTGATATTCTCAGGGCTTATGGCATACCTGTGGTGGAAACCCTCAATGTGAAGACATTGCAAGGTGCGTTAGATGCATGTGAGAATATGGGATATCCCGTTGTGATGAAAGTACTTTCTGCTGATATCTCACACAAGACCGATGTGGGGGGTGTTCGCATAGGGCTCGAGAATGCGGATGATGTTGAGCGGGCATACCTCACAATGATGTCGGATGTGAGACGCTACATGCCACAAGCAGTGGTCTCCGGTGTGCAGGTCCAGAAAATGATCACTGGTGGTAAAGAAGTTATCATTGGTATGAACCGGGATGTGCAATTCGGTCCACTGCTTATGTTCGGTCTTGGCGGGACATACGTGGAAGTGCTTAAGGACGTGTCATTCAGTGTTGCTCCTGTTGGAGTGGATGTTCTCAAAAAGATGGTATCATCCATCAGGACATATCCTATATTGACGGGGGTAAGGGGCGAAAGTCCTTCTGATATCGCATCGATCGTTGATACTCTTTGCAGGGTGTCACAACTTGTATCGGATTTCCCTGAGATACTTGAATTTGAGATAAATCCTCTGATGGTGTTGCCTGAAGGTCAGGGATGTGTTGCCATGGACATAAGGCTGACACTTGGAGGCGAATGAATATGCTGACATTATTCAAATTAAAAGAAATGGAGGTTGGGCAGTGTGGCTTCAATATTGATAAGTTCTTCTGAGAAATATTCCGGAAAAAGTTCCCTGTGTGCAGGTATTGGTATTATACTTAAGGACAAGGGTTACTCTGTCGGTTACATGAAGCCGGTGGGTAATATGCTGGTGGATGTAAATGGTGTGCTCTCAGATGAGGATTCGGAGCAGGCACGTAAGCTCTTCGACCTGAAAGATGATATTAAGAACATCACGCCTATCCTTCTTACTGACAACCTTGTGGAAGATGCTCTTGCAGGTGTCGAAAAGCATCTTGATAAGACAATTATCGATGCTTATGGCGAGATATCCAGGGACAAGGATGTTGTTCTTTTGGAAGGTACTGGTGGCATCGGTGGCGGGGCAATATACGGTCTGTCCGACCCGCAGGTTGCTTCTATCATCGGGACCAAGATCCTTCTGGTCGCCCGATATGAATCCATACATGCGGTGGATCGTATTCTTTCTGATATTGAATTGATACACGACCCGGATATGTTCGCAGGTGTCATTCTCAATGAAGTGGATGAAGGACAGCTTGAGCATGTTTGTGAGCTGGTGGTGCCTTTCCTTGAAAATAAAGGGGTCAAGGTGCTTGGTGTGCTTCCAAAGGACACTACCCTTCGTTCGGTCCCTATCTCTGAGATCGTTGAAGACCTTCACGCAGAGGTTCTTGCAGGTTCTGAGAATATCGAGGTGCTTGTGGATCACTATCTTGTGGGAGCAATGGAAGTGAATTCCGCTATCAAGTATTTTAGGCGTACTCCCAATTCTGTTGTGATCACAGGGGGTGACAGGTCTGATATTCAGATGGCTGCGATCGAGGCACGCGTGAAATGTCTTGTCCTGACCGGAAATCTTCAGCCAAGTGCAGCTGTGCTTGGTAGTGCGGATGAGGCACAGATACCTGTGATCCTCGTTCGAGGGGATACGATGTCGACCATTGAAAGAATGGAACGGCTAATAGGGCGTGCAAGGTTCAGGCGTGAACATAAGCTCGGTCGTATGGTAGAGCTTATTAATAACGATGTGAATGTCAAAGAGCTTATGTCGCTGATCGGCCTTTGATGTCCTTCATTATTTATTATTTTTGAAAACATCCTTTGAGATCCCAGATGGATATACATAAATATATATTGGTTTATAGTGTCGTGCATCTCATTAATTTCAATTGCAAATTCAAATTATCAGGATTATATGATCAGTATTACCGGTGATGAATACCTTGACTGCTAAAGATTTTCTCACGATAGACGATTTTGATATAGGGGATAGAACAATTCTTGTGAGGGTGGACCTGAACTCTCCAATGAGCCCTGGCGGTGGCATACTTGATGATATGAGGATCAAAAGCCATATACCGACCCTTAGGGACCTGGAGGATGCGAAGGTGGTGCTGTTAGCTCACCAGAGCCGACCAGGAAAGAACGATTTCACTACTATGCAACTACATGCTGATGTGATGTCCAGTTCATTGGGTAGGAAGGTTACTTATATCGATGATATTTTTGGTAGCCATGCCAGAGAGAACATCGCTTCAATGGAAAAGGGGGATGTTATCCTTCTGGAGAATGTGCGTTTCTATTCAGAAGAAAGCCTGAAAAGACCTGTTAGTGAACATCAGGGAACTCACATGGTGCGAAAACTTGCTCCTCTGTTCGATATTTTCCTGAACGATGCATTTGCGGTATCCCACCGTTCCCAGCTTTCGATCACAGGGTTTACCGGACTTCTTCCTTCCGGGGCAGGCCGTCTCATGGAGAGGGAAATAACTTCTCTGGATGTGAGCCTTAAAGGTTCTGAATCTCCGTGTATATTTGTTCTCGGTGGGGCGAAGGTTGATGATTCCCTCAAGGTGGCTGAGCATGTCCTTTCAAGTGGCGGTGCTGACAGGGTTCTGGTCACAGGCGTTGTCGCAAATGTCGTGCTTGCTGCATCAGGTGTCGATATTGGTGAACCTAATATGAAGTTCATCAAATCCCAGGGATATCTCGACCAGATAGATAAGGCGAAAAATATCCTTGAAAGATTTGCTGGTAAGCTCGGTTTTCCAAGGGATGTTGCTCTTAATGATAATGGGGACAGGATCGAGGCAAAGATCGATGATGTGGCTTCGACGAACCTTCCAATAAACGATCTCGGTCTTGAGACCATTGTGGCATATTCAAGCGAGATCGAAAATGCGAAGACCGTTGTTCTAAATGGTCCTGCGGGCGTTTCCGAGATAGAGGGCTTTGAGATCGGTACATCTGAGATCATCAAGGCTGCAACGAATGCCGGTTATTCAATTGCTGGCGGCGGCCACATTACTGCCGAGGTGCGTAATATGGGGTATGAGAAGATGTTCTCACACATAAGCACAGGTGGCGGGGCATGTATTGATTTTCTTGCCGGGGACAGCTTGCCTGGCATTGAAGCTTTAAAAGTTGCTGCAAAAAGATATAGGGAATTTGAATAAAATCTGTGTGGGGGTTAATATGCTAAGTGCTTCTGAAGGGGAACAGGCCGTAAGGCTTGCAAGGAATACTATTGAGTCATTTCTGAAAGATGGAGAGCTGTCAGAGGCTATCGATCTGCCGGAGGTGTTCGGTGAATTGCGTGGTGTTTTCGTGAC
>NZ_JAUVEY010000145.1:0-5391 GCF_030594565.1 Methanococcoides sp. | reverse complement strand
AGATCATTGAGATCATTGGGATAGATAACCGTGTTCAGCGCAAGATAGGCATTAAGGTCATTCTCTTTGATATCCCCTACAAAATCATTGAGACCATCAAGCGTAATATCACATGCTCTTGCCCTGAGACTGAATCTGTCGATAGAGAAGTAGACCCCGTCTGCATAGTCCCTGCACGCAGCCAGAGCTGCACGATTCTTGACACCCATCATAAGTTCAGGGATCTTTACAGATGATCCAGAGCAGTTCATGGAGTAGCATCGTAAATGATAGTTTAAATCAGTTATTGTTGAAAAAGAAAAGAAAAGAAAAGAAGGGATTGGAGTTAAAGGTCGATAACTTGCTCGACCGGAGCATATATTTCAGTAAGGATATCTTCAGGAGCAATCTCTTGCGGATCGTTCAGATATACCTCCCTCATTGAACCGAGAATAGCAAATCCATTCTCAGCCAGCCATGCAAAAAGAGCCTGATATGTAGGACCACATTCCTCATAAGGACCTTTGTGAATGGTCTTAGCCATTTTGCCACCAGGCAGTTCGTAACACTTGACACTACCAGTATCCCCTATCTTTTCTGATACAGGGATAACAACTTCCAGATCAGCGTTACCTTCAGAATTTGCCCTCAGGGCATCTTCTTCACTGGTCCCATGCATGACGAAAATTGGCGGACCGGCAATCTCAATATTGTTCCCAACAGCAAACTGGAATATCTCAGGGAACATTTCTGGAAGTAATTCGTAACTCCCGATCCTTCTGATTCCTATGACCAGTTGTGGTTCTATTTCAACTATGCTTATATCGGACATTTCAACACCTCACAATATCATTGCACAATATTACTTGCAACTATTTTTTTAAATAGTTACTCAATGGTTGATGCCAATGGTACTTTTATTATAAGCATTCCAATTGAACAATGGACAACTCCCTGGACATCATTCCCCAACAAATGGACGGGATACCCTGATAATAATAACTGACACCAGACCCCAGGCAAACGGAAGCCAGAGTGGGATGTTAAAGAAAAAAGCAGCAGCGTATGTCCAGACCCCGAGATAAGTGCCGATGAACTCTGCACTACATCCAATGATGACACCGGATACAAATACAATATTATCCCCTTTCTCAGACCAGAAATATTCACGTATGCCATATATCGATAATATCAGAAAGGTTAGCAAAAGGTTGTTTTCCCAGAATTGTACTGCCACGATCAGTGCAAGCGCAAAGATGAACAGGTCCCTGAAGATCGCTTTTTTCATGTAGTCCTCCATGCAGTAATAGAAAGCATAATTGTATAAATAAAATTTGGAGTTTATATTGGTCAAAGTAAGGGAACTAAGCCATCATCTTAGAGAAGAAAACAAACGGTTGAAGATAGGTCCAGCAGACCTAACTACCTCCAACCCTTTTCAGATAACATTGAAATACAACAGCAGTGCAAGTAATAACAATACGACACCTGTAACGAACCTTATCCCAGACCGTCTCTTCTCCCTGAATTGCATTACAGTTTCAGGACTCATCCCGAACGCCAGAAATACACCAAGTCCTAACACCGGAAGCACGACTCCGAAATTGTAGAGGAAGAGATATACAGCTCCCTCCAGCAGATTTGTCCTTGCTATTAACATGTCCAGTATAGAAAGATAAACGGCACCTACACAGGGAGCTTTGACCAATGAGAATAAACCGCCTGCGAAGAACGACAGAGCAAGAGCATTCTTCCCGTGTATGCTGTCCATAAAAGATACTATTGAACCCGGTGTTTTGAAGGTCGATCTTGAGTGACGCTTGAGGTGGTATGCGTCATAGATGTGCCAGATACCGAGTACCCCTATCAACACCGTCATGAACAATGTGATGGAATCCCTTGATCCGGGGAAGATAGTGACAGCTTTCAGAAAACTTATTCCGAATATCATGTAAGTGGTGAATATACCAGCGCAGAAACCACCGATGACCACCAGCATTTCTTTCTTTCCACCGTTGGAGGATATCGTGACCGAAGCCAGGAATGCCATCACCGCGAGAAGGCAAGGATTGAAGCCGGCGAGCAGGCCTGTGATCAGTACAATTAACGGTGAGAGTTCAAAGGAAGTAACGCTTCCATCAACATTTTTGGCTAAGGGTAAAGTACCATTGGCAGGAATTGCCGGTGCGTTCTCAATAGCTTCTACCAGAAGGCTTTCAAGTAATATATCATCCCCATCGTAATCGGAATAGGCGATAACCGTACTCTTGTTTATGACAATAGCGGGAACAGTGTATACTCCGTATCCTTTCATGATACTGTAGGAGGTCGCTACGTTGTGACTTGTGTAATTGATGCTTTCAAACCTGCCGATCACCGAATCTATGACAGGGGATGTTTGCTGGCATTTCAGGCAGCCATCCTCGTAGAAATATTCAACCATCACTCCGTCTGATCGGGCTGCTGAAGCAGAGAACATGCTTGAAATGACAAGCAGAAGTATCAATAAGGGCAATATCGATTTAGTGGCATACTGTCGTAGCACATGTCTGTTTGTCATATTCTCTCTCTGAAACCTTCTGTTTTGATATTTCCAGCACTTCACCGGTGTCTGCCGAGACATAACCTTCCAAAACATACAGATCGCTTATCTTCTGGCAAGCGCAACTGCGTTCCATGATCTCAACTTTCCAAATATTGTTTGCCTGCATAGCAGTGCCATTCTGGTCGTAAGGTGTTTCCTGGACAAAGGTTGTCCTGGTTAGCCTCCAATCAGGTTCTTTGAAGTAACGTGACATGTAATCGGATGCAACCGAATCGTTCATCGTGATTTCTACGGCTTGAGAGACATTAAAATTTGACCTCAACTGCAGATTGTCCTCCTGCTGAGAGTAACTGGCATAAACAAGGCCTACTCCCACAAGACAAAATATAACCACTACAGCTACTGCTACTACAACTAAATTTGATCTTTGCATAAAGTACCCCCTATTATATACAAATTATAATTCATCTAATATAAGGCTAATTAGCTGATTTTTTCATTGCATAAATTATGTACCTGGAAAGTTACTGCTAAGTTTAATTTGTGATGAGATATAAAGTTGAGTGTAGAGGAAAGAATAGTTCTTGGGGTTAAAACATGGATATGAAAGAATTTGAAGGTATGGTTTTCTGCCAGAGCTGTGGAATGCCTTTGGAGAAAGACGAAGATTTTGGAGCTAATGCCGACGGGACAAAGAGTGATGAATATTGTCTCTATTGCTACCAGAATGGGAAGTTCACACAACCTGATATTACTCTGGAAGAAATGATCGAGCAAACTTCAAAAGCAATAGATAAAGAGGGAGTTGACCTTCAGACACCCATTTGTGATGGAAACGTCCCGTGTGAGATCAATCAGGTGAATTTGATAACCAACCTGACAGAAGAAGACTGCCCTGACTTCACAGGTATTTGCCACTCCATTAAATTATGACTGCAATGCTCATGTTTTTTCGCAATTTCAACATGGATGAGGAAGAAAGTTGTTTCAGAAAATGCATATTTTTATATAAAGGAGCATAGTACTAACGAAGTCTTCAAAAACGAAAATGAGTGAATCAAATGATAAAAATAAAAGGACATGAAATTGACCCAGTAATTGTTAAGAACGCTGGTAATCGAAGAGCTATGCAATTCAAGAATAATATTATTACGGCTTTAAGAAGGGTAGGTGTTAATGAAAATGATATTGATGTCCCTCTTGAACGTCTAGCGATGAAAAAAACTCATGCTTCTGCAACCTGGTACCAGGATGGACATCGAATGCATTACACCCATGGCCTACAAAATAAATATGTAGAAAATCTTCATATCCTATCCAAGGTAATTGAGATCGAAGCAAATAGGGTTATTTCCGGGGAAAAACCACTGTCCGACTTTATTTTAGAGTTCAAAGAAGATAAAGATGTTCATGATAAGCGCAAAGAGGCACGAGAGTTTTTCGAATGTGCTCATGATGAGACCGATTTTGAGGTTATTAATAAAAAATACAAGGAAATGGCAAAAGAATTGCATCCAGATAAGCCAACTGGTGACACTGAGAAATTCAAGCAGCTAAATATTGCACATAAGGTATTGAAGAGAGAATTGACATAAGCTCCCTTCAGACCTCTTACTTTTCATTCCTCTCTGATCTGGCAGGATCCATTATACATCACCCTTACAAACCCGGATACACTACCGTAATTTTCCTTTGTACAGAACACGATACTCTTTTCACCGTATCCGGCTGAAAACGTAATGGTGCTGCTTGCAGGGTAGAATGTAGCCTTTTTAATACTTTTCCATTTCAGATTCTGGTCCTGACCGGAATGTGCAAGAAAACCTGCACCTGCTGCTGTGAGATTTCGGGCAAGGATCCCGACGATCACCAACAGGAAGTTCAACTTACTGTTCCTGCTGCGTTGTTCTGTTCTGGTGATGGTCATTACACTCTTATTGTCCATCTTGTAGGAAAGCATGTAATTATTCCCATAGTATGCGAATATGAACAGCGCCGCTAGCAAGAACATCGATCCTATCAAGATCAAGGCATACTTCATATCTCTCGCATTACTGCTGTTGGAATGAAGGTCACCACGGAGAACAGAAGGAAGCGTTATCAAAAGCACGATGCCAACTGTGAAGAAAGTTGCAATTCCCAGGACTTTTAGCAGTTCTTTCATAATGAACTTATTAGTCAATATTGAAACATCAATATCCCATTTCATCTCGTCTTTCATGTTCGTATTCCTCACCATCAGCAATAATGGACTGGTCGTATGTCAGCGGGATTCAGCTGTACGCTAATATGGAATAAGATTCATAAAATGATCATTAGCATTAGTTAAAGAATCCAAGATATTTAAAAAAATAGAGGTTGAGAGATAATCCCTCTCAACTAATTCTTAGCAGTAGGGTTCACTTGCAAGATATAGATCTATCAGTTCACTGATTTCTGCAAGAGATGATAGCCCATTACGATAACCATCGATTCCCGCACTCACATCACCAAAATCAATCAAACAGTCCTTATTTTTATCGTACTGATTGTATGGAATTACATGGTCTGCAGCTGGTTCGCCCCATCCAAAGTTCTGCGTGTACGTTGCAGCATTACTGTATGTTCTGCCATCATATGTGAATTCACCAACCCATATGCCAATACCGATCTCATTATAACTGGGGTTCAATATATTTGCCCTGTGCCCGGGAGAATTCATGAGCTATTGTAACACTTGGAGGTACCTTGAAAGCAATGTTCTCAGCACACCTATAGGATTCATAGCCAGAGCTCCCGATCCTTGTAGAGAAAGAGGTACCATCGTATGAATTGTGGCTGAAATAATCCTTGTCTATCATCTCTTGACTGTGCTCACTTGCCACATC
>NZ_JAUVEY010000092.1:0-8898 GCF_030594565.1 Methanococcoides sp. | reverse complement strand
TATTCGTGCGGGGTGACATACCTCCTTACAAAGAAGGGAGTGGGAGCTTGTCGTAACATAACGGAACACCATGTGCAAAGAGTGAAACAGGGTATCGATCATGCTGTCGCGGAAAGCTGAAGATTATCTCGAAGCTATCCTCAATATCGAGATTATCAAATTCAGCAGTTCGCTAATTTCAGTTTAAACTCATATAAACGACATCATACGATACATTTATATGTGGTAAAGTTCCCTCCGCATGTATTTCCAATCGCAAAAGAAAGCCTCTACAATTCGATATTTCTATGCTTTGGTTTCATTTCTTCTTAAAAACGTGTGGGTTGCACTTCAAAGAAAACATTTTACAATTGATAAAAGAGGTCCTTATGCTATCGAAAGTGAGTTGTTCAGATTTGATATATTCATCCATTTTGTTGCGGAATGGGTGAGACGGAAGCTAAAACAGATGTTAACAGTTGAATGTTGTAGATAAATGTGGATTATTATAGAAGGGTTTAAATATTAGTGAGCTGCTGAAATTTGCTTTTCGATTTAAAAGCGAAACTCTTTTTTCGGCTCTGTGGAAATCCTAATTCATAGTTAGAATATAGTTGCATTTCCGGGATTTCCACAGAGCCAAAAATACAAGAAAAAACAGACGAAGAGAAGGAAAAATGATTAAATTAATTATTCTATGGATAATCGTAACGTTAGGTGCTACTAGTTTCGTCTGTTATCTTGATGAAAAATATGGCGTAGGCATGTGTATCGGAATATTTGCTGGCCTTGTAGTAATGGGACAGATACTAGCCACTAAAATAGCTGTTTTCGGTCCATTTGTAGTGCCAGCGTGATCTTCGTCCAGGCACAATTCAGTACACAGAGTGCTGAAGCGATCGCATCTGCAATTGGTGGTGAAGTGGTAACTGTGGACCCGCTTGCAAAGGATTATATCGACAATCTTGACAATATCACCGAAGCATTTTCACAGGGCATTACAAAAGAATGAGGGATTAATGGCAGAAGTGATCAGTCTTAAGGATGTGTGGGTAAAATATGACAAACTCACCGTACTGGAAGCTGTGAACCTGGCATCTTTGATATGCAGTTAAGCAGCATCAACATGCATGTTGATTCCATGACCTTTAAGAAGTATCATTCCATGTGAATCACCATTCTTTCTCATCGTTTCTTTTTTCTTCTTTTTGTACCGTTTTATATAATATGCGTTGCAGATGCCTTGAATGTAAGATAAACTTTCTTTCCGATTGAAAGTCCCATATCATCATAGTCTCTTTTTGTAAGTATGACCCTGAAAGGTATTCCTGCATCGATCACCACTTTGACAGTTGACTTCATCCTGCTCACTTCAGCAACAACCCCTGAAAACGAGTTCCTTGCACTGGATTCAATTGGATCATTCGATATCAGGATATCTTCCGGCCTAATAGAAAGACTCACATTCCCTGATTTCAAGGTACTTGAAACTACCTTGAGTCTATTGACAGATATCTCGGCAAGATCCCCCTGAATAACTGCTTTCCCGTGGAACAGGTTCTCTACACCTACAAAGTCGGCAACGAACGTGGAATTTGGTTTCCTGAATACCTCATCAGGCGTACCAATCTGAAGAATCTTACCACCATGCATGACAGCTATGCGGTCACTGAGAGCAAATGCCTCTTCAAAGCTATGCGTGACATGGATAGTGGTTGTCTTTTTTAGTTGATGTATCCGTGAGAGCTCCTGCCTCAGTTTAACCTTTGTTACTGTGTCAAGGGCAGAAAGCGGTTCATCGAGCAACAGTAATTTTGGTTCAGTGATTATCGCCCTTGCGACTGCAGACCTTTGTTTCTCCCCACCGCTCAATGTTGAAGGATGCCTGTCAAGGAGATGCCGTATCCCCAACATTTCAGCAGTCTCTTCGGCAAGTTCCGTAATTTGCGATTTATCAAACCCGTTATAGTATAATCCAAATGCAATGTTCTTTCTGACATCCATATTCGGGAAGAGCATGAAATCCTGATAGACCATACTGATGTTCCTGTCCTTCGGAAGCAGGGAGCTGACATCATTTCCGTTAATAATTATGGAACCGGTGTCTGGATTATATATGCCTGCAATCGTTTCAAGAAGTATAGTCTTACCGGAACCTGTAGGACCCAATATGCAAAAATATTCTCCTTCCTTTACACTCAATTCTATATCCTCAAGTGTAAAATCACCAAGTTTCTTTGAAAGGTTCTTTACTTTTATCATATTCATTCAAACCGCAAGATCAGTATAGTTTCGCGATTCCTCCCTTACGTTCAAACAAATAAAGAGTGATACCTGATATGCATATCAATATCGTTGCGGCTGCAATTGCAAGATCCAGTTCTCCTGAAGACAGGTTGAGATAGAGGGCTATTGGCAGTGTTTCGGTTTTCATTCTTGTGGCACCAGCAAGCATCAGTACCGCCCCGAATTCCCCCATTCCTCTTGACCAGGTTATCACAGAGCCTGCCAGTATGCCGTTCTTTGAAAGAGGCAATGTTGTTTTTATGAAAGCCTGAAAAGGAGTGCAACCCAGGGTCTGAGCCACATGCTCATATCTCGGATTTATACCTTCAAAGGTTGAGCGCATTATCCTGAGCATCAGTGAGATATTCACGGTGAACTGGGCCATCACTATCCCAAGAGGTGTGAATACGAATTTCAGCCCCACGCCTGCAAGATAAGTACCTACGGTAGATGTCCCAAAGATCAAAAGCAGACCAAGTCCTGCCACAATAGGAGGCAATGCCATTGGCATATCAAGTATGGTGCTGATAAGTGTCTTTCCGGGAAAATCATGCCTTGAAAGTGCATAGGAAACTGGTATCGCCAGAAATATGCACATAAGCGTGGATGCTATGGATGTTAGCAGACTGAGTTTTATTGCAAATCGTATTTCAGGAGATACAATATTGGTAATGAGACTGGCAGGGCTCGTGTGAGTGATTATCTCAAGTAGCAGTGAAAAAATGAAAAGAGTGAGCAGAAGCATTAGAAACAGTGTTGTTTGCTTGAATCCCATTTTTTGCA
Source organism: Methanococcoides sp. (assembly GCF_030594565.1). Lineage (NCBI taxonomy): Archaea > Methanobacteriati > Methanobacteriota > Methanomicrobia > Methanosarcinales > Methanosarcinaceae > Methanococcoides > Methanococcoides sp. Next base: position 5,850 of record NZ_JAUVEY010000092.1, on the reverse strand, counting down.
TGCAATTGCTCCTGCTTGGTTTAGTAATAATTTATGTTCTCTGACCCGTTCAGTTGTTCTCTAAATATGCATACTTTTCATCAGGATAGAGCGCAAATCCGTATTCCTCAAAGACTGCTCTGCCTGCATCCGAAACTATAAATTGTACAAAATCGTTGGCAGTTTCTTTATTTTCAGAGGAATTGAGAGTACCGATCGGTATTATCTTGATGATGTTATCTTCCTCAGATATCTCTATCACATCGAAATTTTTATTGTCCCTTACCAGGTCTTCCCACACTATTGATGCATCTGCCTGTCCAAGGGAAATGTAGGTGACAAGTTCATTCACAGTTGCGCTTTTAGCAATGACATCTTCCTCAACCTGCTCATGGATTCCCTTGTTTGTCAGCATCTTCTGGCAGAGGACACCGATCGCTACTGCTTCAGGGTCGCCGAGTATCACATCTACATCATCATTTGCAAGGTCATCAAGCGTGCTGATTTTTGCAGGGTTCCCTGCTGGTGTGATTATCACAGGTACATGGTATGCTACCTTGCTGAAATTATCGATCAATCCCTTTTCAGAAGCAATTCCAAAGTAATAGGTTGCACCGGGCATGTAGACATCTCCTTCGCCTGTGAGTTCAATTTGTGTCAGGAGTGTATTGGCGCCTGCATAATTGTACCGCACGGAAATGCCGTATTCTTCTTCGAACAACTCCCCTATCTCGTCCATTGGTTTACGCATTCCTGCTCCGCAGTACACCAGAAGTGAGGCCTTGCCAGCCTGTTCATCTAAAGTAACATTATCACCCACTGTATCCGGGTCTGTAATTGCATTCTCCGTAAAATCGATACAACCAAGAAAGAGAATACAACAAAGCAATATTGAAAATATCTTCAGTTTTTTATTTACCATCCAATCCTCTCATACATGCAAAAAGGCAGAATGTATGTTATGCTCTATTTAGCACAACATAATTCGAAATCGCGATGTTCGAAGCGTTATGTTTGATGAAACATAACGGTATTTCATAGTCATGTCTAATATAAATAAATATCTACAATTCCAGCAAAACAAGTTAATTAGATTAGAATTTTTTTTTAAAATTTACCTATTTTTTCGATAAGATCTAATCAAAAAAGGATTGTCAACTCCATTACTATATTTATATGGCATAAATTCATTCAGTTTCTGAATATAACAGTACAAGCACGATATCAAAATACGTTGATATGAATACGCATAATATGGTTTAGAGCTCTGTAGAAATCCATGAAATATTGTCCGGTTGACAAGGACTTGCAATAGATAAAATCTCAACGAAGATCGCTGAGAATAACGACATGCTGGAAGAGATCAATGCCAATACCGAGATATACACCCTTACGGTGAATCAGCTTTTACCTTTGTCGTAACCGGACAGGTTGATGCTGCCACCATCATCAGGAGCATATGGCTACATGGGAAGAATCAAGAGGAAAACTTGAAGTCATCAGGATAACGGAAGAACAGTACACGATAAAGATGATTCCCCTGGCTGTTGCAGTCTGCACTTCTGACAGGGAAGTTGCAGAAGCTTTCAGTGAACATTTAGTACATGAAAAATCATTTCAATACTGGAAATAAAGAGAAATGCTCAAAAATTCAGCCCATTTTTTTCTTTGAAAAATCAGCAGTTAATCGCAAATCTCTTTATTTTGAATAAATATCAATTATCCAGTTCAGTTAATTATCTTAATTGAACCGTCTTTCATACCAACATAGACCTCATCGGTATTCAGGAAGATACCATGCTCCACTACACCCACGCAAGCGGATAGCTTCTGTGAGAGTTCAGCAGCATCTTCTATTACGCCGAATTCTACATCAAAGATAACATTGCCGTTATCAGAGATCACAGGACCGTCCTTGCGGGAAGCCAGACGTATCTGTGGTTTGCCTCCAAGTTCAATGAATTGCTTCTTTGCAAGTTCTCTTGCGTAGGGAAGCACTTCAATTGGTACGAAGTGATCAAGTTCCTCGCTCATCTTTGATTCATCTGCGACCACAATGAAGCGTTTTGCTGAATGTGCAACGACCTTTTCGCGTGTATGTGCAGCCCCTCCGCCCTTGATGACGTTCAGTTTTGCATCCACCTGGTCAGCACCGTCTATCGCAAGATCAAGAACAGGATGTTCTGCAAGGCTTGTCAGTGGCACACCAGCTTCGATTGCAAGCATTTCTGCCTGATATGATGTAACAACTGCAAGTATGTTCAATCCTTCTTCGCGTACACGTCTGCCAACTTCTGCGATTGCGAAAGCCGTTGTTGAACCGGTACCAAGACCGATTATCATACCATCTTCCACAAGACTGGCAGCAGCATTGCCTGCAGCTTCCTTTTCAGAGCTTGATGCATTTGCATTTCTTTCTTTCATGAATATCCCTTCCATTAAAAATGAAATATGGGAGTTGTCCCCACATCAGGGAGACAATCGCTTCCTGTCCCTTGGGAACAGAACAGTGTCACGGATATTCTCTACACCGAGCATTGTCATAACAAGACGCTCGCAGCCAATACCCCAGCCGGAGTGTGGTGGCATACCATATTTGAATGCACGCAGGTAGAAATCGAAGCCATCGGAATTAAGGCCCTGTGACTCGATCCTTGCTTTTAGCATATCATGAAGGTGGATACGCTGAGCACCGGATGAGAGTTCCATCGTCCTGTGCATCATATCGAATGACTTGGAGATAAGTGGGTTGTTCTCATAAGGCATTGCATAGAACGGCTTGATCTCTGTCGGCCAGTCGGTAATGAAGTAATGGAATTCTCCGGTCTCTTTGAAAACATGCTCACCGATGGTGTGTTCTGCAACTGTTCCGAGGTCACCGCCCCATTCGACCGTTTCCTCGCTCTCAGCATTGACGATGTCAATAGCCTGGCTATATGGAACTTTCATGAATGGTGTCTTTGGTACACTAAGTTCGATATCGAGTGCTTTAAGGGAAGCTGCTTCGTTCTCAATGACCTGCTCATAAACATAAGCGACCATGTTCTCGAGGATCTCCATGACATCGAAATGGTCAAGGAAGCTTGCTTCAATATCGATGGATGTAGCTTCATTAAGGTGTCTGCGGGTATCATGCTCTTCTGCCCTGAAGATAGGACCGATCTCGAATACCTTGTCAAGTCCGCCTGACATGAGTATCTGCTTGAAGAGCTGAGGACTCTGGTTCAGGAATGCTTCCCTGTCAAAGTATGTGATAGGGAAAAGAGATGTACCGCCCTCGGTTGCTGTTGCAACTACCTTTGGACTGCATGTCTCGATAAAACCGTCCTTTGTAAGGAAATCCCTGACAGCCCTGAGGACCTCATGGCGTATCTTGAAGATAGCAGTGGTTCTCTCGCGTCTTAAGTCCATGAACCTTGAGTCAAGACGTGTGTCAAGTTCAGCATCCACCTTGCCGGTGGTATCCATTGGCAATGGGGATTCAGCTTCATTGAGAACGACTATAGACTCAGGGATGATCTCGTAGCCATTAGGTGCTTTACCTTCCGGTTTTGCTGTGCCTGTGACTGCTACTATGGACTCACGTACCAGTTTTCTTGCAGCATCGAAGATCTCTTTGTCGATCTTCTTCTTTACAAGTGTGATCTGGGCTCTGCCTTCACGGTCACGTACGACCACGAAACAGATACCACCAAGGTCTCTTACCTCGTGTACCCATCCGCAGACGGTAACTTTGTCATCACCGATCTGCTCAATGTCGACCTGGGATGTATAATGTGTTCTGGGGGTTTCTAATGACATATATTCACCTTCCAAAGTTATCAAAATGATATGTATAGCGCTTAATGACGCTTTTGATAAGCTTGTTAGTATATAAGCTATTCTTGTACTCTAAAATGCATTAATGTAAATATATTTTGCTGTACCACATTTTATTTTGTGATACGATAATCTGTAATTGTTCTTTCAAGTATTAAGCAAAAGGATATATCATTTATCCTTAAAAAAGAGTTATCTGTTTAGTCTTTGGTATGCTTCCCCTCTCAATCTTATTTTAACCCGATATAATAATCATTGATATAGAGGCCATAGGAAACGGCGGAGGAAAGACACCATGCAAGTATAATCTATTTAGCTATATCAGAGAATCAAACACGATCTAAAAAAATAGATCAAAAAAGAATAATGTAATGGCTCTGTAGAAAACCTCCCTAAATCAAGATATATGAGCTGGAGTTGGAATTATATTCCAGCATCATGCAACACATCCCATAATATTTTCAAATTGAATTATTGTCCGAATATTAAGGATTTCTACAGAGCCAATGTAATAGATAGTTATGTTTTGATTACATATCCTATTGATAGGGATGGGGATCTTACTTATGGGTGGATCGCCAGTGAGGTTTTATCGCGAGGTTAGTCGAACTGAGTACACAGTTTGTCTGGTGAACGTTGTTTGGGGTATTCTGGAACTATGTGTAGTGGTTGGTATTCTGTGGTTTTCTATGTGTGTTGAGGATGACAATGGCTTTGTATACTGAAAGTTCTCGTTGAGAATGAGGGTAAGAGTAGTGGCATTTGGTGTATGAAAGCGGTTTTATGTTCTGTAGTGTGTGATTGTTGACATTGTTTTACAGCTCCAGGTATTTTTCTAAAAAACGGAATACGATTAGAATTGGTGGAATCAGTGGTTTCATAGTGTTTTTTGCTGTACCAATGTGATATTGGAACATAATGGGCTGTGCTGTTAGATCGAAGGGGTTATGGTGTACTACTTTTCGATTTCCAGTTGTTCACTTAACAGATTATCTTGCGGGCTATAGGCCCTTTAGTTCAAAATAGAATATCACAGCTCGGTCATTTGTTGGGATGTCGGCTTTCCTATAGGTAGAATTCTAACAGGTTCTCAATCACGTATGTACCGGATGGAGAGGCAGTCTCCCATGGGGGGGCGAGTCGTCGAGTAGCATTTAAAAAAATCACTTAATGTGACAGATCTCATATCTGTAAAACATGGGACCAAGGCCAGGAACCGATCGATCGGTACGATAAATTTAGGCAGATAACGTCTTCACTTCATTTAGTACAATTGTTAAAATTAGGGAATAATTGTGGCAAACTGGTCTTTAGCAATGTAAGTAAAGTCTCCAGACGAGGTGAAGAGTTACTATCATACGAAACCGGGTCTTACTCGATTATGTCATTGGAAATGTTAATAAAGTGACTTCAAAGGAGGATGTGAAACGCATCCAGAAGGTTTACCGTAATTCTCATATCGTAATGGCCAGTGGAAAACTTGCTGTTATTGTGCTTGCAAGCGGGGTGTTGGTCCCGAGACAGCTTCAATGGTCATCGAGAAGATGTGAGTAAATGAGGAAACTTTTTACAGGGATATAATGGCAGCTGAAAGGAATTATGCCAAGAACAAGCAATTCTGGAAGTGAACTACTCGTTCTTTTTTTTATTGTTGCCGCAATATCCTTATACTTTGTAAATCCATGGATTTTGTTATGGATATAAGGGACAGGGTTTTTGCGGCTACCGGCAAGGTCAAGGCAGACACTATATTTTTCGGTGGTCTTCTGATCAATGTCAACACAAAAGAGATGCTGTATAGGGATATTGCGGTAAAGGATGGTTACATCGTTGGAATCGGGGATGTTTCTTCTCTTAAAGGCCATGATACCGAGATGATCGATGTGACCGGTCGATATCTCTGTCCCGGATTAATGGATGGTCATGTTCACTTTGAATCCAGTATGGTGACCTTAAGCCAGTTTGCAGTACCGGCACTGGCACATGGAACTACGTCGGTTGTGATCGACCCTCATGAGATAGCTAATGTTCTTGGCAAGGCTGGTATCGAAC
>NZ_JAUVEY010000172.1:0-3668 GCF_030594565.1 Methanococcoides sp. | reverse complement strand
GAAAAGATCATTGTAGCTCACAATCACCCAACGGTACGGTTTACCGATGCAATGGGCTATTCAGTGGTCGAACAGGTTTGGTTAAAGACACACTTCAAAAAGGAAGTATTCGTGGAGCACTTCAAAAGTTCTGCCTTTGATAAGGAAAACGGTAATTGGGCTGATCCTGATGTTCTGGTAGTACCGGCATTCAACGAGCTTTGCGGCGGTGTAGCATTTAATGAGTCTGTGCGGGATGATCTCTTAGGTCCCATCCTTTCCTCAGGGGCAGTCGAGCTAGACAATTCCGAAATATACCTACTTGATGGGACATTTCTTGGAATTTTGAAAAATATTCGGAAACTTGAGGAAACAAAGCCACGAACCGGTAAAAGACGGGCAAGGAAAAAACGTTCCGGAGAGGTCGGCAAATGAAATTCGATAACATGTTCGACAACTTCCACCCTGCGATCCAGACAGCTCTCGAAAAACAGGGATTCAAAGCACCCACGCAACCTCAGGAAATGTCCTTTCCCCACATCCTTGCAGGGGAACACACATTCCTTATAGCTCCCACAGGTTCAGGAAAGACCGAATCCGCGGTTCTCCCGATGTTCGATCACATTCTTCGCAAGAGCGAGGAGAGTCGTGTGGGGATGTCCGCCCTTTACATTACACCGCTACGTGCACTCAACCGTGACATGTTGACACGTATCCAGTGGTGGGGAAAAGAGCTTGGTATTGATGTGCAGGTACGTCATGGAGATACTACTCCGTATCAGAGGCAAAAACAATCCAAAAATCCGCCTGACCTTCTGATAACCACACCCGAAACCCTTCAGGCAATGTTCACAGGTTCGCGGCTGAGGAAGAATCTCGAATGTGTCAGTTATGTCGTTATTGACGAGATACACGAGCTTGCCTCCTCCAAGCGAGGTGCTCAGCTATCGGTGGGACTTGAGCGTCTTGTCGAGATATCCGGCGAGTTCCAGAGGGTCGGCCTGTCGGCCACAGTGGGTAATCCCGATGTTGTCGCCCATTTCCTTGCAGGCGCAAAAAGAGCCGTATCCATCGTACAGGTTTCCATGTTAAGTCTTCTTGAGTTCAACATCATATATCCACAAGTTACAGATGAGGACCTCGGGATCGGAAGGAAGATAGGATGTGAACCGGAATTCGCATCCCACCTTCGATGCATCAGGGAGATCGTTGAAACTCATATCTCGACCCTCATCTTCGTTAACACACGCCAAAGTGCCGAAGCTCTCGCATCAGGATTCAAATTGCTCGGAGCATCAATTGGTGTCCATCATGGCTCTCTTTCAGTGGATGCCCGAATTGAGGCCGAGGAATCCTTCAAAGCAGGCGACCTTCAGGGACTCATATGTACTTCATCAATGGAATTGGGTATTGATATTGGTAAAGTTGACCACGTTGTCCAGTATGGTTCTCCCAGGCAGGTATCCCGACTGTTGCAACGTGTGGGGCGTGCAGGCCACAGGATACACGAAATATCCCGGGGTACTATCCTCACAATGGGGACCGATGACATTGCAGAAAGCATGGCCATAGCAAAAGCAGCTCTAAGGGGAGAGGTCGAGGACATAATACCTCATACGGGTTCCCTCGATGTTGTCGCAAACCAGATCTCTGGAATGGTAATCGATTTCGGGGATGTGGAGATAGAAAAGATCCATTCCATTCTGGCGCGGGCATATCCTTATCGGGATCTTTCCCTTGAACAGTTAAAACGTGTCATCGAACAGATCACCGAATATCGTATGGTCTGGCGGGAGGAAGGTTCTAACACTATCAGCAGAAGAAAGAAAAGCTGGCAGTATTACTATGACAACCTTTCCATGATACCGGATGAAAGGAAGTTCGAGATATTCGACATTGTCTCTGGCAGGTCTGTCGGGGTGCTGGATGAGGCTTTTGTGGTGAATTTTGCATCTCCCGGTGCGGTCTTCATCACTAAGGGTGAAATGTGGCGTGTTATCGAAATGAACACTGACAGGGACAGGATAAAGGTCGAACCGATAAAGGCAATGGGCGAGATCCCAAGCTGGGTCGGCGAGGAGATCCCTGTTCCGTTCGATGTTGCACAGGAAGTAGGTCGTATTAGATTCAGGATCTCGTTCCTTATCCATGATGGAAAAGCTGACAATGAGATCGTTGAAGACCTCATGAAAGACTATCCTGTGGATGTTCCCAGTGCACTTACCATCATCGAGCTGGTGCGTGAGCATATTTCGAAAGGTTGTCCTCTTCCCGATAATGATACGATTGTGATCGAAGATGAAGGTGAAGCCGTAATAATCAATTCCTGTTTCGGACACAATGTCAACGAGACACTTGGAAAGGTGATAACTTCTCTTCTGGCTGCCCGGTTTGGGAGCAGTGTCGGTCAGGAGGTCGACCCATACAGGATAAGATTGCAGCTTCCAAGACGCATGAAAGCTTTGCATATTCAGGAGATGATCTATGATATACAGCCTGAACACATTGAGCCGATAATCGAGATGACCCTTAAGAACACCTCGGTCATGAAATGGAAGATGGTTCATGTGGCACGAAAGTTCGGTGCGTTGAGCCGTGAGATCGATTATGATCGTATCAGCATGAAGAAGCTCCTCGAGATCTACAAGGGCACGTCCATGTATGATGAGGTCATACGTGAGATATTCCACAACATGCTCGATGTGGATAAAGCCTCTGAGGTATTGGGGCTGATAGCTTCCGAGGAAATTATCATCCTTTCAAGTCCTGTACCAACTCCTATAGGCGGTGCGGGATTTGCAATGAAACGTGATCTTGTGGCACCGGAAAAAGCGGACCGGTCCATCGTCCTTGCATTAAAGGACAGGATAATGCATGATCGTATCATCCTTTTCTGTGTCAATTGCAAGAAATGGGTGTCCCGGAGGAAGGTGATGAACGTACCTGACGAGATAATATGTCCGGTGTGTGATTCAAAAATGATAGCTGCTCTCAAACCTTGGGAAGAGGATGAGATAAAGCTTGTGAGGAAACAGGATAAGGTGACTGTAAAAGAGGATGTGAAACGTATCCAGAAGGTCTATCGTAATTCCCACATTGTAATGGCCAGTGGTAAACTTGCTGTTATTGCGCTTGCAAGCAGGGGTGTTGGTCCCGAGACAGCTTCAAGGGTCATCGAGAAGATGCGTGTGGATGAGGAAACCTTTTACAGGGATATCATGGCAGCTGAAAGGAATTATGCCAAGAACAAGCAGTTCTGGAAATGAAACGCTTGTTCTGTTTTTATTTTCGCCGCAATATCCTTATACTTTGCAAAGCCATGGATTTTGTTATGGATATAAGGGACAAGGTCTTTGCGGCTACCGGCAAGGTCAAGGCAGATACTATCTTTTTCGGCGGTCTTCTGATCAATGTCAACACAAAAGAGATGCTGTATAGGGATATTGCGGTAAAGGATGGCTATATAGTTGGCATTGGGGATGTTTCTTCCCTTAAAGGCCATGATACCGAAATGATCGATGTGACTGGCCGATATCTTTGTCCTGGGCTAATGGATGGTCATGTTCACTTTGAATCCAGTATGGTGACCTTAAGCCAGTTTGCAGTACCGGCACTGGCACATGGAACTACGTCGGTTGTGATCGACCCTCATGAGATAGCTAATGTTCTTGGCAAGGCTGGTATCGAAC
>NZ_JAUVEY010000167.1:0-4109 GCF_030594565.1 Methanococcoides sp. | reverse complement strand
CTGTTCCCATCCGAACACAGAAGATAAGTCTACCCACGTTGTTTACTGTACTGAAGTACGAGAGTCTTCGGGAAATCTACATCGCTGCTATGCTCACTCTATCCAATTCTTTTCTTGACTGATCTTTAACGCAGTAGTTGTGACTTTATTTCTCAGCATTTCCAACGAGATTGATTTCGTTTCTGACAGATGCAAATCGAACTTCTTTTTATTGCTCTTCCTTTTATATTACTATCAAAAGGAATGCACTAATACAACAAACGCTCTCCTCCTCAATATCAATGATTGATTTAAATGCAAGCAGTCAAACATCCTTATTCAATTAAAAATGTATATTCTGATTTTTTTTGTTAAAGAACAAAAACTTGATATCCTCTAAAATCAATGTAAATAGTGGAGGGTAACACTATGCAATGCAATGTATGCGGAGTTGAAACTGACAAAACATATTGTACAGATTGTGAACAGGTAATGGAACAGATCATCAAACAGGTAGGAGAAAAGCGATGGGCAGCGATAGACGATTGCTCACATATCTATCCAATGGTAAAAAGAGCTGTCAAGGGGGAGCTTAATATAAACGATATAATAAATGCACTGGAAGTCGAAGACTGACCACGTAAAAAGGTGAGATGCGAATGTTCTATTCTTTCTCACCTTCTTTTACTGTCGCTTATTTTGTCAGGCAAAGCAGTATTGCCAGATCCTCTTCTGCCTGAAGTGCATGTGGTGCATTTGCCGGCATGAAAATGAAGGTACCTTCTTTCATCTCTATATCCTTATCGAACAATTTGAAAATACCTTTTCCTTTTAGAACCTGAACAACTCCGTTCTTCGTAGAAGTATGTTCATCAATGTTCGTTCCTGCAGCAAGACACATCAAAGTATAGTTATAGTCATCTGCCTTAGCAAGGACCGTACTGAATATTCCCTCCGAAGGGAACTTCATCAATTCACTTAGATTCTTTGAAAATCCTTTATCCATAAATATCACTCCTTTTCTACAAGTGCTGTGCTAAGATATCTCTCTCCTGTATCGGGAAGAATAACAACTATCATTTTACCTTCATTCTCCTTCCGTCTTGCAACATCCAAAGCTGCAAAAAGAGCTGCACCTGATGATATGCCTGCGAGGATCCCTTCCTTTTTGGCAAGTTCCCGTGTCGTCTCAAGGGCATCTTCATTACTGACCGTTACAATTTCGTCAATGATGTCCATGTTCAACACATCCGGCACGAAACCGGCACCTATGCCCTGTATCATATGTGGTCCCGGACTGCCGCCGGAAAGTACTGCTGAATCCTTAGGTTCGACGGCCACTGCCCTAAACCCGGGCTTACGGGACTTTAGCATCTCTGAAACACCTGTAATAGTTCCGCCGGTACCAACGCCTGCTACCAGAATATCGACCTTTTCTTCGGTATCATCCCATATCTCCCCAGCCGTAGTACAGCGATGGATCTCAGGATTTGCCGGATTCATGAACTGATGTGGAATAAAAGAATTTGAAGTCTCCTTTCCAATCTTTTCCGCTTCCTCGATAGCTCCCTTCATACCATTGGGACCAGGTGTAAGCACTATTTCGGCTCCAAGGACCTTTAATATGTTTCTTCTCTCAACACTCATGGTCTCAGGCATTGTCAATATAAGCCTGTAACCTTTAGTAGCACAAACAAAAGCCAGACCGATACCTGTATTTCCTGAAGTTGGCTCGATAACTATGACTCCCTTTTTGAGCACTCCTTCCCTTTCTGCGGTCTCTATCATGTTCAAAGCGATACGGTCCTTGACTGAACCCAGAGGATTAAAAGCCTCCACTTTCACAAGGACAGTAGCATAACATCCTTCAGTTATCCTGTTCAAGCGTACAAGCGGTGTCTTTCCAACAGTTTTTGTTATATCTTCATAAATGTTCTCCATATCAAAACCCCCATAAAATAAAATCTTTAAAAGAATCCCTGCTCTTTCAGGAAGATGATCTCTCCTTGAAGACCAGCTTTGGCTCTTCTATCAGTACTTTTGTGTCTGCCGGTACTGACCTTGTCAACCAGACATTACCTCCGACAACGGAACGTGCTCCTATGACGGTATCTCCGCCAAGGATCGTTGAATTGGAATATATCACTACATCATCCTCTATCGTGGGATGTCTTTTAAGGTCACGAATTATCTGCCCCTTTTCATCCCTTGGGAAACTCAGTGATCCGAGGGTAACCCCTTGGTATAATCGTACATTAGCCCCTATCACCGAAGTCTCTCCTATGACCACTCCGGTTCCATGGTCTATGAAAAACCCTTTTCCTATCTTTGCACCGGGATGGATATCAATACCAACCACGCTGTGGGCATATTCGGTCATAATACGTGGGAGGATCTTAATATCCTGTTCATGCAACTCATGGGCTACTCTGTACACCATAAGTGCAAAAATCCCCGGATAACTGAAAATGATCTCATCGTAACTCTTCGCAGCCGGATCTCCGTCATAGGCTTTAATAATATCAGTAGCCAGAAGTGCCCGAATTTGTGGTATCTTCCTTAACAGTATGATCGTTTCTTCCTGTCCTTTTTCAATACACTCCGCACAATCCTCTTCTGTGCGACGGCACTCATGAAGAATACTTTTCGTCACCTGTTTTGACAGTTTCTCGAAAAGCTCGGTGATCTCACTTCCAATATGATATATCAGATTGCTCCTTTCAACCGTCTGGTCACCAAAATAACCCGGGAAAAGCACATCTTTGAAAAGGTCGATGATCTCAACAATGGATTCCCGTGAAGGTATGACCGCTGAATCAATATGCTCGAAACAACCTTTATCTGAGCAGCTGGTCACAACGGAATCGATGATCTCTGGCAATTTTGAACGATAGTTCATTCCCATGATGGAATCTTGCATCGAACATCGTTTCGTTTTTTCGTCTAACATGGTCCGTGTTCCACTCCTCAAATATTCAGTTTCCTTAATATATTTAAAATAAAACTTAATTTGGAATAAACTACACTGAAATATTGAACATTAAACGTCCAAGGTAGTTTGCCCTCCCCCTATAATCTAATGTGGGATACTTTGATTTAAGCATTATGACATATTTTGCCGGTTTCTAAAAAGTGCTCAAAACGAATTACAGAATATTTTTAAACTGGAAAACTAATTCTTATCCTATGGAACTTTTGAGGCAGTTTTCATCCTTTCTTCTCATCTTGCTATTTATCTCCTGTATGGGTTGCATCTCAAATGATGGTTCATCAAACAATAATGACCAACATACCGATCCAGTTCTTTCTGATCCGGATGTTGAGTCCCATAGTGTAAGCCTCAAAAAAACGGCAGTCCTTGACCTCGAGAACGGTTATTCTCTAAAGCTATTGGAAATAAACAGGACGGATAATTATGTTCGCATCTCCTTTAGGAAAGAAGGTCAGGAGTATTTGACCTCTAAATTGTTCACCGGCAGTACATATGATGTAAAGGACCCTAACGGCGAGTACATAATCTATTCAGTAAATGTGGATAAGATCTATGATAACAGTTTTCTCATCGACCTGACCTATACGACAAAGTCTGCTATCTCTCTGGATGTTCAGTTCTCAGATCATGATCTCCCGAAAGTGCCTGAATTTAGTATTGGCAGTGACACCATAACCCGATATTATGAGTGGGAATACGATGGTACAAAATTCAGTATCACATCCGAGTATTACAAAGACAGCTATGAGACCTATTCCGATAGAAGCAGATCCCGTGATTTCGAGCAGTTCGTAACAGACACATATGATGATACATTAATATCCCAATTCACCTTCCAGATAGAGGAAATGGCTTATGATGCCGGATATAGCAAGAATGATATTCCCTACATAACCATGGCCTTTGTGCAATCACTTCCATATGTAAGTGATAGTGCTTCAGCCGGTTATGATGAATATCCGAGGTTCCCATTCGAGACGCTCTATCATGGTGGCGGTGACTGTGAGGATTCTTCGATCCTGCTTGCATCTTTGCTCTATGATATGGGTTATGGTGTAGCACTTCTCGAACTTCCCGGACACATGGCCGTAGGTGTGAAAAGTGGTGATGAGCTTTCTGGAAGCTATTACAACTATGA
>NZ_JAUVEY010000129.1:0-6175 GCF_030594565.1 Methanococcoides sp. | reverse complement strand
GATGTGGTTGCAGGTATCAGAACACCACAACCCATCAAAGCCCTCAAGAACACTATGCCTGTGGTCTATGACCAGCTCGTTGATATCTACATGAAACTGGAGGATCACTTCAAGGACATGCAGGACATAGAGTTCACCATAGAGAAAGGCAAACTGTTCATGCTTCAGACAAGGACCGGCAAGAGAACGGCAGCAGCGGCCATTAAGATAGCTACCGAAATGGTCGAAGAAGGACTTATCGATAAAGATACCGCACTCTTAAGGGTCGAGCCTGAACAGATAGACAGACTTCTGCATCCGAACATCGACCCTACCTCAACATACGAGGTAATGGCAACAGGACTTCCTGCATCCCCGGGAGCAGCTGTCGGAGAGGTCGTGTTCACAGCCGAACATGCTGAAGAGATGGCAAAGAATGGTGAGAAGACCATCCTCGTACGTGCAGAGACATCACCTGAAGATATAGGCGGTATGAACGCTGCAGAAGGTATACTGACAGTTCGCGGTGGAATGACATCACACGCTGCTGTTGTCGCAAGAGGCATGGGTAAGCCATGTGTTGCAGGATGCGGCGAGATCACCATCGACATGAAAGAGAAGATCTTCAATGTTGGTGATTATACCGTCAAAGAAGGCAACATGATCTCCATTGACGGCTCCACAGGAAATGTCATTTTAGGAGAGGTCGACCTCATCCTTCCGGGAGTTACTGACGAGCTTGAGACCATACTCAAATGGGCTGACGAAGTACGCACCCTTAAAGTAAGGACAAATGCCGACACACCACATGATGCTGAGGTTGCACGTGATTTCGGTGCAGAGGGAATTGGATTGTGCAGAACAGAGCACATGTTCTTCGGAGAGGACAGGATCCCTGCTGTGCGTGAAATGATAATGGCCGAGGATATCGAGTCCAGAAAAATGGCGCTTAAGAAGCTCCTGCCAATGCAGAGAGAGGACTTTATCGGTATTTTCAAAGCAATGGAAGGATTCCCGGTAACTATCAGGTTACTTGACCCACCCCTCCATGAGTTCCTGCCAGTCCACGAAGAAGTCATGGATAAACTCAGAGAGCTCGAATCTTCGGACACATCCCAAAAAGAAATGGATAGGGTTAAGAAGATAGGCGAACGTATCGAATATCTGAAAGAGATAAACCCAATGCTCGGACACAGAGGATGCCGCCTTGGTATCACATATCCTGAGATATACGAAATGCAGGCACAGGCTATCATCGAAGCTGCATGCGAGCTTTCAAAGGAAGGTATGAAGATAGTACCTGAGATAATGATACCTCTTGTTAGCCACGTAAAAGAGCTTGAGTTCGTCAAGAAACACGTTACCACCGTCGTTGAATCTGTGATGGAAGAAATGGGAATTAAGCTCGACTATCTGGTAGGTACGATGATAGAACTGCCAAGAGCAGCCCTCACCGCAGACCAGATAGCAAAGGAAGCAGAGTTCTTCTCCTTCGGGACTAACGATCTGACACAGACGACCTTCGGATTCAGCAGAGATGATGCAGGTAAGTTCTTGCCATCCTACCTTGAAAGCGGCATCCTTGAGGATGACCCGTTCGCAGTGCTCGACCAGGATGGTGTCGGTCAGCTTGTGAAGATAGGAATCGAAAAAGGACGTGCAACAAGACCTGATATCAAGATAGGCATCTGTGGAGAACACGGCGGAGAACCAAAATCCATAAAGTTCGGACACAACGTCGGACTGAACTATGTCAGCTGTTCACCATTCCGTGTGCCTATTGCAAGACTTGCAGCCGCACACGCAGTCCTTGAGAACAAACAATAAACAACATCAACAATACCGTGTTGAAATACACGGTATTGATAACTTTTTTTTACATAGGATCAATTCTGCTTTGATCACAGGATAACGCAAACCCTTACCTGACAGGTTTTAGTATAGAAATGTGTAAAAATAATTTGTTGTTAGGGAAAACAACGACCTGTTGAAAAAAGGATAATGAAAGGAACTTAACCATCCAAAGATGGAAATGCTCCAAAATGACTTTCATACCTGACAACCATATCATCCCATGTTGGAAGATCGGTCTGGCATCCAACGGTCCCTACTGCAAAGGAAGCAACTGTTGCGCCTATCCTGCCACATACATCAAGAGAATAACCACGCCTGTATGACACAAGGAAACCCGCGCGATAACCATCACCCGCACCTGTAGGATCGAGTGCCTTTACAGGAACTATAGGAATTTCATATTCAGCATCCGCAGTGAATATCTTGCTTCCATCAGCATCGTAAGTGACAACGACAACATCGATCTGCGCCCTGATATCCTCAAAAGAGCTTTCGGTCATCTCACATACCCGCTTTATCTCATGCTTGTTAGTGAAAAGAATATCAGTATTCGAAAGGACAGTTTCAAGATTTTCCCTTGTGTATGTCACAAGGTCCTGCCCCGGATCGAAAGACACGAACTTCGCTTTTTTTGCCATCTTTGCATTGAAATTAGACTCCGAAGTAGCAAGGTGGACAAAATCAACTTCAGGAGGTTCCAGCTCTTTCAGTTTTGCAGAAGCACCCCAATAGAAGTAAGTAGACTGATTATGAAAAGGATCAGTAAAAACATATGCAGCCGTTCCTTTTTCCCCTTTAAGCCTGAAAAGCAGGGAAAGGTCGACACCTAAAGACTCAAGGTATCCCTCGTAGCCGGAAGTTGAAAAATCATCACCCACGGCGGATATCAACTGGGATTTCCCGCCAAGGATAGCAATAGCTGCAACGATATTGGCTGCCCCACCTCCGTAGAAACGCTGATAGTCCACAATAGGATTTGATTCATTGGGACCTGAAATGCCCTCCACATCAAAAAGAAAGTCAATTGCAGCGTGGCCCACAACGGAGATGGAATCAGACATATTCAAACTCCGTTTCAGTCGAACGCTTCAACGTCCACAACGTTCAGAGGAACATCCGTAAGTGCCTTTCCAATAACGGATTTAGCGATCCTTGAAGCATGTTCATCGCTTTCAGCGTCGAATACCTTCATCTCAAGCACAAGACCAACGAGCGCGGTGTTAGCTGCAATGAAAACACTGCCAAATGGCTCACTGCAGGCAGGACAGTAAGTAGTACCCACATCGACCTCTACAAAATCAAGTTTTTTTGGGTTCAATCTTTTACCAGCTTCCGAGATGGCTACCCCAATAGCATCATCCGCTGTTTCTACATCTCTTACCAACCAAGCCGCTTCAAGTGTAACATGATAATTTGTCATCGTTTGATTCTCTCCAAATACTCTATATTTAAAACATTCATTGTTTTCTATTTAAAATAAAATTATTGAATTATCATCATATTGTGAACAACACATCATCATCAACATCGAACACACCAAGACGTGCGCCCGCATCCAACCATGCATGCCCATAACTGAAACATATAAGCGCATTCACGGGGTCTTCAGACTTGATAAAATGTATACCGTCCTCATAATAAGAGCGGGCCATATTCTTGTAATCCTCAGCCACCGTACGCATATGTGAATTCTCGATAGGGCTTATATCGGCTTTAGCAAGAGCTTCTCTCAATAGCCGTTCATACCTTTCGACCTTTTCATTCAGATCTGCTGCCACAATCACACCACTATAAGTACTGCCTTTATAAACCCATCCGTTGAGACATCACTTTTCCGAACCGAATATCTTCTTGAAAAGACCACCGCCTTCTTTCCCCACCTCTTTGGTAGGTGTCCTTTTGGGAGGCGGACTGTTCGAGGAAACTTTCTGCTCCACAGATGCAGGCTTCGGAGAAGGAGGACTTGCTTTTTTAGAAGCACGCTTAACAGGCTCAGGAGGCGCCTTCTTCGAGCTCTTCAAGACATTCACAGATTCACCGCCGTGCTTTGACTTTCTTACCCTGATGTCCACAAGGACCGGTCTTTCAATATCGTTACTCACCAGCATGGCGACACCCGGCGGCAATCGCATAAGTTCGTCCTCCACGAAAGAATTGACACCTTCCAGGCCCTTACTAATGGATTTCAGATCATTTGGATTCGTGACCTTCATAATGACCTGCGTACCACATTGTGAGAGGACGTTCTTGTCGATCCTTGCCGGACGCTGGGATATCACCATCATCCCAAGACCGAACTTTCTCCCTTCCGATGCGATAGTGCGCAGTACCTCAGAACTTACGGTCTTGCTAAATCCTCTTTCAGGTGCAAAATTGTGGGCTTCTTCCACCACAAGCATACCAGGAGGAATCGAGTTCATCTTACGTGCCTCGAAAAGCGCACTGCAAAGACGTGCAACTATCATACTTTGAAGTTCCGGAGGTACACCCTTGAAATCGATGACCGATGCTTTACCATTGCACATAAGCTCATTGAGCTCAGTGGGAGAGGAAGAAAGGATATCTGAATCACGAATATCCTCAAGTACACCCATCACGTTCCAGCGAGCCTTGCTCTCATTGTTCCCGACCTCGAAGATGATATCATCAAGAGTATAGGTTTCCATCTCAGCCCGCAGTTTCTGTATGGCCTCATAGAGAATACCGATATGGGTTGCCGTGAAGTTATCAGGGAAGATAGCTGTCAGGTCCTTTGCCGTCAGATTGTTCCCGTTCAATCTGAAAAGCTCATCGGCATTAGGATTTATCACTTTGTTAGCAGGAGTATAGATAGTAACATCAGAACCATAGCCCTTAGGGGATATGCCAAACTTCTTAAAACCATCATTTTTCGAAGAAGGATCCTTCATTGAAGCATATTCGCTATGAGGATCGATTATCAGAAGGGGAACTTTACGATCAAGCAGTTCCTCGAGCAATACAGCAGCAGTGTATGACTTACCACTACCGGTCTTTGCAAGGATACTGACATGTTTCTGAACAAGGCTGTTCACACTAAGATGAACAGGAATGTCCGTGCCATCCAGCATGCCAATGTACATCTCATTGCCCGAAAGACCTAATGCTGAGCTTATAAGGTCATTGTCTGCCGGGAAAACATCATCTCCAGGGCTGAACGGAGTCTTAGGAGACCTAAGAAGACCGGATGGGTCACGACTTCCTATAACCGTAGCCTCTGCAACTATACGATCTGACCTTTTGTTCGCCTTACTTTCCTTTTTCAGTTCATCGAAGACCTTTTTTGCCTCATCGAAAGAATGTTTGTTATTGGCTACATCGCTTGACCTTTTGATGGATAACACCTGACAAAGCACCCAGCCATCCGACTCGTGCCATGCCTTTACATATTCCCCTCGATGAACGGCAGTACTATCTGAAATAAGGAAGTTAAAACCAAACGAACCGGTCTCACCTGAAATAATTCCTACTGAACCGTGCATTGTCACTCTCTCACGGAAAAAGGTGCTTACGATTTATATCTATTGTGCTTTATGGACAGCTGGATATTGATAAAATTAAAAAGGAGAAAGTGATAAAACATCAATCCACATTCTCAAGGATCTCTTCAGGTGCACCAGCAAGCTTTACAAGAGCTTCTGCTTCGACAAAATGCAGCTCTGCCGGGATCACAACTATATGAAGTGGTCCCCCGAAATCGTAATTCCTTAGAGCTTCAACATAGTCCGCTTTCACCACAGGGGATGGTGAACCAGCACGAGCGACCCCTACTGCGAGGCGATCGTTCATAACACCTTCACCAAGTTTGCCCTCAACCTCAAGCAAGATCTCCATTGCCTGATTGACTGTCATATAGCCTTTGTCCTTGTCTATGTCAAGGAAAACAGCCGTATGGAGTCCTGCTTCGATGTTCTTCTTAATAGTATCATAAGGAGTCTGAGATACCACCCTTACCCCACGGCTGCTCACATAAGGGTGAGGTATGGTGACGGATTTACCAAAACGATAGTTCTGGAGGCCGGAAAGCCCGCATATAGCAGATGCGATGGAAGCTCCGTGTACAAGGGTCGTCTCGATACCCATGTCCGCTGCCCGCAGACGCAGGTCCACATGTGTCGTGGACACCATGGTATCCCCACCTGTCAAAAAGACGACATTCCTGTCCTTCGCACCAACCAACCAATCCTCAGCATGTTGCTCCACATCTTCCCTTGAGAGCACAGTTATCTTCTTTTTATAGAGCTGCTCCATCTTTTCGAGATCAGTTCCCATTAGAATGGAAGTATAGAACTCAACATAGACCTTGTCAGCGTTGTGTATCTTT
>NZ_JAUVEY010000060.1:0-12187 GCF_030594565.1 Methanococcoides sp. | reverse complement strand
ATCTGTCTTCTTATTGGGTGGGATGCAGCTTTGTCAAGCATTTCGTGTTCCATCCTTACTCTGTCTCCCTCTGAAGGTTTCTGCATTATAATATCATCAAGTTCATCGTAGTCATCTTCCATTATATTCGCCTCTTTTGTTGTGTATTTGAGTAGGTATCCATAACGGTTAATCATTTATACTCATATCGGTAACTTCAAACTGATCTGTTTTTCATCGTTTAAAATTCTGCTTTAACATTTTCGGTATATTGTCGGCTAAGTCAGAGGGATTACTCCCTCTTTCTCGCCTAAGAACTGTACGTGAGACTTTCGAACTCATACAGCTCAAGCATCTCTTAACCCGTTAGGGCAGCAGTTATTTTTGGATTCGTAGCATGGTGTTGTCTGTGACAATGTACATGCGTATAGGCTAAGTTTGACACTCTGTTATCATCATGATTTCCATTTTTGTGATGTAAAGGGCGTTCCTCTCCACCATTATTAATGTCAATCAGTAGATTACAGATATGACATTTGCCTTTTTGATTATCCCATACGGTTTTAAACTTTCCTGATAGCTTTTTAATACCTTGTTTGTATTTACGTGTTTCAAAGTATTCGGAGTCTGTGTAAGGGTTTTTGCTTAAGGTTAGATTCGTATGTCTAACTATCTTTTTATCTGACAAGAGTTTCAGTTGGTTTTTCTTTGTTGAGAATACCCATTTCCTCGTTTCTTTGGGATGCCAATATTTATTGACGATCCAGAATTTAGATTTCTTGGGGTGTCTTCTCTTAGCCCATTTCCAAAGCATCTTCCATATTCTTGAATCAAGAGTGCTGAATGTTTTTTTGGAAACCACACCTTGATGGTAATTAGACCATCCAGTTATGATAGGGTTAAGGGTGTCTATTAAATCTTCTTGTGTCCATGTCTTTCCATCTTTGATAGTATTACTGATTTTTTCAGTTACTTTCTGAATGGATTTCTTGGATGGTTTAATTAGAAGTTTCCCTTTGTATTTTCTGAAATTCCAACCTAAAAAGTCAAAACCATTATCGATGCGAGTAATAAGGGTTTTTTCATCCGATAGTTCCAGTCCTTTATCCGTAAGGAAATTCTTAGTCAATTCTTTTGCTTCTTCTGCGATTTCCTTTGTTTTGGCAGTAACAATAAAATCATCCGCATATCGCACAAAGTTAACTTTGTGTTTGGCTTGTTGATGGGCTGTTATTCTTCCACTTTTACCACGATGATATTTTTCAACCAGTATGCTTTCAATTCCATCTAAGGTCATGTTAGCTAATATTGGCGAAATAATACCACCTTGTGGAGTTCCTGCTTTTGTTGGAAATAGGGAATTTTCATAAACAAATCCTGCTTTGAGGAATTGTTTCAGAATTGATTTATCCATAGGGGTACTGTTTATTAACCATTGATGGCTGATATTGTCGAAACAACCTTTTATATCGCCTTCAAGTATCCATTGTGCAGACCTTTTTTGAGACATACTTCCAAAAATTTGACTGCAAGCATCCTGTGTACTTCTGGATTTCCTGAATCCAAAAGAACGTTTGTCTGCTGTTACTTCTGCAATAGGGTCAAGAGCTAATGCATATAATGCTTGCATAGCTCTATCATACATGGTTGGGATACCTAATGGTCGCTTCTTATCAGACCCATATTTCTCAATAAATACTCTCTTTAATGGTCTTGCTTTGTAATGTTTATCAGATAAACTAAGGGCCGCATTCATCTTGGATTTAGGTGTTGACCACAATTCTCCATCGATTCCTGCTGTTCTTTTACCCTTATTCTGAATCACCTTTCTGACAGCTAACAGTTTAGCGTAGTGAGAATGGGTTAGCAAATAACTTAGTCTTTTTACTAAATTCCAATTTCTATTAATAACTGCTTTCGTAATCCTGACTTGTATTCTACTAATATGCATTTCAACGGAATTCCAATTAATGTTGTTCCAGTTGGGCATATCTGTAAGCTTCTCACCAAACTCATTGCTTAGTGTACTTGAAATTCTTACATTCATAGTTATACCTTCTTTTCTTACGTTTCGATACCATAGAGTAAGTCTGCATCCTTTCGGATTAGGGCAAATCTTGAACCCCTATATAATTCATTACAAATTATCATTCGCTTCCTACTTCTTTCCTTTACCCTCTATACCATCGTTATCCTTTGCAGGATTCCTACCCCGAAGGGAGTATATAGGGCTTACCAAGTTCTACAACATGAATAATTGCAAATACCTTAGAAGCCATCTATAAACCGAGAATCATATGTCCATTTCCTATAATGTCAATCGAGCCATTATAGTCTGATTCTATACCTTTTGGTTAAAGCGCATCAATCTAATTTCGCTTGTTACAATTAACGATTCTTACAATGGTTCACATTACGTTCTTCATAGTATCTTTATCCTAGCAGATGATTCAGATTAGATTTCCGAACTTTTCCACATTGTCCTATGAGCTTCACACCCCAACGTTCCCATTGACGCATGTCATAGTAGGATTACCCCAAATGGAAGGGATAGCGTTTCCGCAATTCATGTTTTAGCTTCTTGTCGCACCGTTTGATATTGTTTATTCCTTGTTTGGTATATATGGCCTTATTTGTTCGGTTTACTGATAAAGAGCCTGAATACATCGAAAAATGCGAATTTATGATCTTCGACAATAATTGCTCCTCCGGCTTCGATATTACTTCTTGTATTCCTATTGACATTGAACCCGAAGAATCCGCTTGTTATCGGGTTCATCAGCTCTTCCATAAATGCAATTATTCGGTACTTGCTGCGAACATGTTCCAGATTTATTATCTTACCTTCAGGTTTGCAGACACGTACGCATTCTTCCACTCCTTTTACAGGATCTGGCACCGAACAAAGTACAAATGTCATTACAACCGAATCAAATACATTATCCTTGAATGCAAGATGCTGGGCATCCATTACCACCATTTCCACGTCTGCTTTTGCTGCTCTTCCCTTAGCTTTCCCCATCATTCCAGGTGAAAGATCGATAGCTACCATTTGAGCAGTTTCAGGATAGTGATCAAAGTTCTTACCTGTGCCTAACCCGACTTCAAGACATCTTCCTTCAACTTTTGAGAATACGACCTTCCGCCATTTTTTGAAAGCAATATGTTCCATCATCCATTCAAAAAGATCATAGACATGTGAGTAGCGGTTATATTTTCGGAGTGTATCTTTTGTTGTGTTCAATCCCTTTTCCCCCTATAAGTTCTGTCTGTTTAATATATGTAATTTTTTCATAGGTGGTTGCAGGGCATGTGGGTTACAAGTAACACCATGAAAAACTATTTTATGTATCAACATTAATTCTTATTCGGGGTTGTTGTGATGAAAATGTTCGTTATCTTTGTCATCTTGTGCTTGTTCATATCAATTTCAGGCTGTATATCTTCAGATACAGGTGGGGATGATGTTGGTATATATGGTGATGAGGTGGAAACTCTTGAATATCAGGGGATCGAGCTTACTCCTATAAGTGAGCAAAGGAACAATGCAATCAAAGGAACTCAGGGGATAATTGAGGATACTTATCTTTTGAGGATCGATGGTATGGTCGATGAACCGTTGACACTGACCTATGATCAGATCACTTCTTATCCGAACGTTTCAAAGGTGGTCGATCTCAATTGCGTTGAAGGTTGGGATTTTACTGGAAAATGGACCGGTGTGCCAGTTGCTACATTGCTTGATGAGGCAGGTGTTCAGGAAGGAGCAACAACAGTTATTTTTTATTCAGCAGATGGCTACTCTACATCCCTTGATCTGTACTATCTTATCGACAACAACATAATTCTCGCTTACCGGCTCAATGATGTAACCCTTCCTCAAGACCGAGGTTTCCCGCTTCAGCTTGTTGCTGAAAGCAAATACGGTTATAAGTGGGCAAAATGGATAACCGGCATTGAGGTTATTAATGAACCATATGAGGGGTACTGGGAAAGCAGGGGATATAACAATAATGCAGATTACGGTGGTCCACGATTTGGGTGATTTGGTTATATTTCCATGATTATGTTGACGATGTGGTCACTTTTGGTTTAACCTCTCTGTCAGACACGTCAAATATTACTCACAGGCTATTATCTCAGGATCATTTGGTAAGGTAAATCCAAATTCACTTCCTTTTCCAACTTCGGTCTCAACCCAAACTTCGCCTCCCTGCATTTCCACAAACTTTTTGACAATGGTGAGGCTGAGGCCAATACCTCCATATTCTCGTGTACGTGATGAATCGATCTGGACAAATGGTCGAAATAGTTTCTTCATATCCTCGGACAAGATCCCAATGCCATTATCTTTTACAAAAAATGAAATATTATCTTCAGAGGTTCGGGATTCGATAGTCACAAAACCTCCTCTTTCTGTGAACTTGATGGCATTGCTTATCAGATTGTAGAGGATCTGCTTGAGCTTTGTTCTGTCTGCTTTTATAATCGGCTTTCTGATGTCGATATTGAATTTAAGTTCAATATCCTTCTTTGAAGATAAAGGTACTATTGAAGTCTCTATTTCTTCAATTAATCTGGCCAAAATGAATTCTTCTATTTTCAACTCCATCTTTCCGCTTTCTACCTTTGAGAAATCCAATAACGCATTGATCAGTATCAAAAGCTGCTTCCCATTTTTAAGAACAGTAGATATGTATCTCTTCTGAGTTTCGTTCAAAGTGCCAGATTTTTCAGTGTACAGTACATCTGAGAAACCAATGACCGAATTAAGAGGTGTTCTTAGCTCATGGCTCATATTTGCGATAAATTCGGATTTAGCCCGATTAGCATCTTCAGCAGCAATCTTGGCATTGATCATTGCGTCTTCTGCCTGCTTCCGCTCTGTCAGGTCTCTGGAAGTGGAAAGGACAGCTGTTTTTCCATCATACTCAATGACACTGTTGCTTAGTTCTATAGGGACAAGAGTGCCGTCTTTGCAAAGAGCTATGCTTTCAAATATGGCACGTTTTCCCTTTTGTAAATGCTTGATATTATCAGTTATCTTTGCTGCCTGTTCAGGAGAATCCAAGTCCATCACTGACATACTCAGCATTTCATCTCTGCTATAACCAGTGAATTCACAAGCAACTTCGTTCACTTCCAAGATGATGCCGTCAAAATCGTATATTAGGGTTGGATCATTAGAATTATTAAAAAATGTTCTGAACTTCTGTTCAGATTTTTGCAAAGCAGTTTCTATCTGCTTTCGCTCAGTGATGTCATTCATCGACACTACTGCTCCGAGTGGATTCCCCTTGGTATCGGTCAGTTTGCGTCCAGTGGCAATTAGTGTGTGAGGTGCAAGTCCTTTCATTGCGATGACCATCTCTTGGCTGGACACATCTTCACCCTTCCACGCCCGTATCAGTGGGTTACGCTCAAGCGTCAGCGGCGTTTTGCCATCCGGCTCGTGCAGGCTGTAGTGGTTCGCCCACTCCTCCGCCGGGATCGGTTCAATGGGGAAGCCATGGAGCGCGCATATGGCCCGGTTGAAATACGTCAGTGTCCCCTCCTGATCGCAGGCTACGATGCCATTTGCGATACAGTCCAGTACCGCCTCTTGGAACATCAGGCGTTCCTCCAGTTCTTCTTCCACTTTCTTGCGCGAGGTAATGTTGGTTAAAGAACCAACGATCGCTATGGTTTTTCCATCTTTTACGATAGGTGTTTCGTTTACCTCTGCCCAGATCTTTCGCCCTTTCTTTCCTGCAACTTCCATTTGGTATGATGGCTGTTTTTTTCCGGTTTTGATCGCTTTCTCGGTAAGCGCGAATCCTTCTTTGTTGACGGGATCGTCGGTGGCGAATTTGTTCCATCTGACCATGGCTTCCTCGGGTTCGCATTGAAGGAATTCACGGCATTGAGGGCTAAGATATGTTAATTCGTGTTCCGGTGTGTGTGAATAGAAGAGATTGGTGCTATTCTCCACGATGTTGCGCAGTTTTTCCTCACTCTCTCGCATTGCATTCTCTGCTTGCTTGCGCTCGAGGCTAGTTCCTATTATATGGGACACCATACGAAGAATGGAAATATCTTCTTCTTCCCACTCTCTAGTATTTTGAACATTGTCCAATCCGATAAATCCGATAAGTTCATTATCCCTTTGCAGAGGCAAGACTATCAATGATCGAATCTCTTGCATCACCAGGATATCTTTTTCAGCTGATGCTTCTTCGGGTAATGCTGAGACATCTTTAATATGGATCGATTCACCATTGTGGAGTTTGTTCATCCACCAGGGGAACATATCTACGGGGAGGTCTTGAAGGTTCTCTTTGTGGGCTTCCACATCTTCCGGACAATACTCATGGGTGTTGTCCATCTGAGTTCCATTGTCACGGATCAGAAAAACGTAACTTCTGCTACTTCCACACAAGTTACAAATTTTCTCAAGTGCAAAATCTATGTTAAAATCAATATCTTTGCTGGAGATGAACATCGATGAAGTGTGCGATACTACCTTTTCTATCTCAAGTTTCCGTTTGATGATCTCATTTGTCCTTTTGATCTCTGATATATCATCCACGACCAATGAGACATTTGGACCATTTTCACCTTGTATCAGAATCGTGGAAATTAATAAATGAATTGGTACGGGAAGACCATTGGTTACTATGTCCAATTCACCTTCCTTTTTATAAATGTTCTCTCCGGTCTTAAAAGTGTGCAGTATGGAATTTCGGACAACACAATCTAGGCATTCTATGTTTTTCCCACATCCTTCCCCTGAAAATGAATTTATACATTGAAATATTTCGCCACCAAGAAGGCCAAGACAATCCTTTTTATCCTTCCCCAATTTAACAGTGGCAGCTCTATTTACATTTTTAATTTTCCCGTCCTCATCGATAAGGACCATGATCAAAGGCAGATCATCAAAAATAGAATTTAAGATCCCAGGATCAACGGTAGATTCGGCTTGAGCTTTACAATATCCTTCCAAAGCTAAATCGCTCCGCATGTCTTCCGTTCCATCCATATTCGATTATCTTCCTCAATTTCTCATGTATAATATCGATTATCTTTTAAAATTTATCATATATATTATTTGTTATATTTCATTGTGCAATTAGATGCATTTTGTGATCATCAAAGAAGCTAAGGGGCGTTTTTTCATAAAAATAAACTACGCATGTATCCACAAAAATTGAAATACTACCACTTCCATAGTTGTAAGTAGCAGGGGTATTAATGTCTAAAATCTTCAAAAGATCAACTAAAGCAGGTCTTCCACCAGGGTCTCTGATCCATATCGGTGAGATGAAAGAAGAAAGGGTCAGATTTACTATTTTTGATTACGATGAAGAGCACTTCTCGGAAACGGAAATGAAAACTGTAGAGGAATGTTTTCATTCTAAGGATAAAAATACAGTTTCATGGGTCAACATAGATGGCATACACCAGGTTGATGTAATAGAGAAGATCGGAACACATTTTGGTTTAAATAGTCTTGTACTAGAAGATATACTTAACACGGATCAGCGTCCGAAATTAGAGGATTTTGAAAATTACATATACGTTGTAATGAAAATGCTCTCTTTTGATGAAGCGGTAAACAAGATAACAACAGAGCAGGTTAGTTTTATCTTAGCACCAAAGTTGGTCTTATCTTTCCAGGAGAGAATAGGGGATACCTTTGATCCGGTCAGGGAGCGACTGAGAACATCAAAGGGTCGTATCAGAAAGATGGATGCGGATTATCTTGCTTATGCGTTAATAGATTCCATTGTCGATAACTACTTCATCATACTCGAAAAGATCGGGGATAATATTGACTTTATAGAAGAAGAACTGGTGACAGATCCAACACCAGATACCTTGCAGATGATCCATGAACTGAAAAGAGAAATGATAACCCTTAAAAGATCGATATGGCCACTAAGGGAGATCATAAGTAGACTGGGAGTGATGGGATCACCACTTATAATGGAATCCACTAACGCATATCTCAAAGATGTGCATGACCACATAATTCACATAATCGATACAATAGAGACGTATAAAGAGATGCTTTCCGGAATGCTGGACATATACCTCTCAAGTTTGAGCAATAAAATGAATGAGGTAATGAAAGTTCTGACATTGGTTGCCACGATATTCATACCCCTGACATTTATAGCCGGGGTATATGGAATGAATTTTCAGCATATGCCCGAACTTGCCTGGAAATGGGGCTATCCAGTGGTGTGGATCATCATGATATCTGTATCAATGTCGATGGTCCTTTATTTTAAAAGGATGAAATGGCTATAAGGTAGGAACTATTCTATATCAATGGTCCTGGATCCTTATGCAAACATCATCCGAGGATAAAAATCAGTTCATATTTCTTATTTCCAGTACCCTTCGACATAGGATTCTGTTTGCTGGATGTATGGGTAACATATCGAAGTAAAAATGGAACTATCACGATAGTGGCTACAACATTTCCCGTGAACCATTGTTCAAAGATTAGGAAAATTTCCTCATCAGGGACGACTCCATTGATGGCTAACATATAGCTTTCCCAGAATGCACCTATTAGGTTGTTCAGAAATACCCCGAAAATTAGCAAATAAACAAAATCTCTTCTTGTTTTTAGACTGATGTTAACTTTAAAATATGTGAATGCAACAAGCGGGATCATCACCTGCCATAGGTCCGCAATGGACCATATAATGTTCAGCGAGGTTGGCATATCTGCAAGGATTCCTGCTCCTACAATGCAACCTAGATAAGCTGCCAGTGCACCCCACATCCCATACCATAGGGCAAACACTATCATAAAAGCTACTGCGAAGTACATGCTGGACACGCCGGTTGAAGGGGATAATGGGAAATTTACAACTGCGAACCTTGAGATGAGTGAATTTACCAATGTCACAAAGAGGAAGATGTTCAGGTACATTGAAGCAGATTCTATATCTCGTTGCATTCTGATTCTTCCCTTTCTGGATCGGTACTTGTTTTATGTGCCAATAAATGTTTTACAATGTTAACAATGTACTATCTTTTTATATTATGCATTTTTTATTATTCAGTGCACATTATATAAAACCTTTGTATAAATTAATCTATACCAATTTTAGTATATTGGGAGTCGTAAAATGAAGGGGGAATATGGAGATGAGGATCCGCTTCGAATAAAAAAGTGGTTCAAACGCTCCTATTCTGTTCTTATCACAATAGTCCTGTTTTTCTTATTTATTCCTTTATCCTGCATGGATTTATGTCATCGATTGGTTCCAATATATAATGGTCAATGGCTTGTCTTCAGCGGACTTTTCCTTTATCAAAGCCCTTTCCTTTATACTGGTCCTCATGTCTGCTAATATCTCCTACATGGTACTGAGTAAGAACGTCAGTCTCTCAAGGACAATTGAAAAGCAGGACATAGAGCTGCAAATGAACGATAAGAAATTCCGTAAATTCATAGATGATATACCCAATGTCGCAATTCAGGGGTTCGATATTCATCTCATTGTTCATTACTGGAACAGTGCCAGTGAAAAGATGTATGGATATTCCAAGGAAGAAGCGATTGGTCAAAAGATCACTGACCTCATAGTTCCCATTGACAATGGCAAAGAACTGTCTGAAATGATCAATTCAGCCATGACCGATCCAAAATTTGAACGATTTAATGAAACTACTTTTGTGACAAAGGGCAAAAGGAGTATCTCGGTACTTTCCAGTTATTCAAATGTTCTGTTACCAGGAACCCAGTTGAGCATATTTTCCATGAAAATCGATCTAACTGAAAGGAAAATGATGGAGGAAGAGCTCATAATCTCAAAGGATATGGCAGAAGCTTCGAATATTGCTAAAAGCAAATTCCTTGCAAATGTAAGCCATGAGCTCAGGACACCACTGAACTCTATTATAGGTTTCTCCGATCTGCTTGCTAACGGATATGCTGGACCTTTGAACGAAAAACAGGGGAAATATGCAGGAAATATCTCTGCAAGCGGCAAACATTTGCTTAGTCTTATCAATGACATTCTCGATCTTTCAAAAGCAGAAGTTGGTAAGATGGAGCTCCATTGTGAAAAAGTAAATTTGCGATTATTGCTTTTAGAGATCACGGAGTCCATGAATATATCTGCCAGTCGTAAAGGGATAACGATCACTACTATGATACAACCGGATGTAGGTATCGTTGAAGCCGATACTGGTAAACTCAAGCAGATACTCTACAATCTGGTAGGTAATGCCATCAAATTCTCCAACGAGAATGGGGCTATAACCATAAAGAGTCGTATGGATCAGGGATCTTTGGAAATTGAAGTTGAAGATAGTGGCATCGGGATAAAGGAGGAAGATATGGACAAGCTGTTCAAGCCATTTAGCCAGATCAACTCCTTTTCCCAAAAACAGTATGTTGGAACTGGGCTAGGCCTTTCACTGGTAAAAAAGCTTGTTGAGGTCCATGGGGGGAAGACCTGGGTCAGAAGCGAATACGGAAAGTTCAGCATCTTTGGTTTTTCTATTCCACTTGAAAGGATCGAATAAATATGTTATTTTATCATTTGGTTGACTTTTAAAAATTTCTCTTTTCTAGTTCTCATAGGACACCGCTGAGCTCTTCTGTTAAAACAGCACCACGATGCGAAGATATAAAGTCTCCCACACCATTAAAGACCCAAAATCATATTCAAGGAAAGATGAACAATGCCAGGCGGAAAAACACATGACACAATAAACATTGCAGTGCTGACAGTTGTACTTGCAGGCATTTTCTATCTTACTATGTGGAATGTAAATGAGCTGGCTGTCCGATATCTGGATATTTGCACGATAGCAGTCTTTTCCATATCCTACCTGTTTGCAACATTCTTCCTTAGCCCGGACCTCGATATAGAAAGCAAACCCTACAAGAGATGGAAGATGTTCAGGATACTCTGGTGGCCTTACAAGGTCATATTCAAACACAGGGGTCTCTCCCATAATCCCATCATTGGGCCCCTGTCCATCGTGATCAACCTTGCATTGATAGTGACCTTATTACTGTTGCTTATGGGCGTTGAGCTGCACCAGGGATACTTAAGGTTTATTGTAGCAGCCACGATAGGGATGGTTCTATCAATGGAGGTCCATATAATATCGGACTTCTTGGTCTCAAAAATGAAAAGTATTTTTTGAGAATTAGAGGATTTAAATGTGTGTGGCATTTAGCTAATTGCTATTCGCCCTCTTTTAATTCATTGTCCTGCTCATTCTACCAAATGAAATGTCTTTGATAATGGTGATTAATATTTCTCAAAGTATTCTCGATTTGCCCACAAGCCAATGATCCCTAAAAGTGAAGGTATGGTCCATAGAAAAATGGCTATGGTCACTGTTTCTGGATTACTCATCCATCTCTGAAATGCAAAAACGAGTGGAAATAGACGCCTATGGAAAGCTCCATCAGTCCCGCAGCAAAACCATAGGACCTTTTTCGTAAGAGTCCGATGAGGGCCACAATACCTAAGGGCATTGCCCATAGCATATCGGCTACTGCTACGCCCCAGCCCTCATGAGCCCAGGTACGTTCTACAGCATCACCAGTGAAACGCTCATTCTGGAATCCAATATCCACTGCAATATCCCAATTGAGGAGTGAATAGGCTTGCATGAACCAAGCCAAAAACAGAGATAGGAGCGCAATGATGGCAATCCAGATACCCAATGGAAATCGACCGATGCTTTTGTTTAGGATGTTCATTGTTTGTTCACCTTTCGTTCTTCAAAGTTTTTAATGTTTGTTTGTTGGATGTAGTGTTCTTTTTTTCAGAATTGTATGTCAGCCAATCGTAGCAAAGCATAGGCAACGACAGCTATTCCCCAATAAACGAAAAAACCCCAAAAATATGTATAATATGCCAGTGGTCCGCACGATGGATACACATATTCACGCTCAGAAAACCACAGCACAATGCTGATGTAAACCGAAACGACTCCCGATGCCGCCCATAAAACATAGCCCCATATCTGGCTTTGCAGTACGCCGATACTCCCAACTGCCAACAGCGGTAACCAGATCATCAGATCAGCCCAGGCAAGCCCATTAGCCGTACGGAAGTGTGTCTTATCGCGCCAATCCTCTCCTTTTCCGATAAGTATGTTCTTAGATCTCTGGCTATGGGGCCGGAACGCCATTTGGAGCTGGGCGTATAGCATGGGCAGAAAGATAAAGAGCACTCCG
>NZ_JAUVEY010000117.1:0-6941 GCF_030594565.1 Methanococcoides sp. | reverse complement strand
CACAGCCCATTCCGTATTCGTCAGATTACCATCCATATCCGGATCGGGATCGACACCGAATGAGACATAATCCACATGTTCTGGCAATGAAAGGTCAAGGACACCCATACTGCCTTCAACATCATTACTTGAGATGTCCCTGGCATATCCATTCTGAATAGATGATATCCCAAGTGCAACATCCTCGAATTGTTTGTCCACGTGAGCATCATCGACCACAGGAGAAATGTTGTTCCACGAAAACGCGGTCATCAGGATTATCATGCCTGCAATTGAGAGATAGAACACCATCTTCAACGGTATAGTGTCAACACCCCGAGTGTCAGCTAAGAACCGTTGAAGAGAATTCATATCATCCACCTAAAAATTGCAGTATCTTGTGTTCAGTCAAGCCAGGCGAAGAACTTGTCCAGCGCTCTTTTGCGATGGGACATTTTATTTTTCTCCTCGGTACCAAGCTCGCCGAATGTCTGTCCCTTATAATCGAAGATAGGATCGTAACCAAATCCCCCACTTCCACGCTCTTCATAGGCGATCTCACCTTCGACGGTGCCAGTAAAGGTCACAGGTTCTCCTCCGGGTTCGCAATAGCCGATGACCGACTTAAAAACAGCACTCCGGTCAGACTCATCTTCCATGAGCTTTAAGACCTTCTGATTACCAAGGTTGTCTTCCACGAATGCGGAATAAGGACCCGGAAAACCATTCAGTGCATTTATGAAAAGACCCGAGTCATCCACCATTACAGGATGTTTTAACTTTTCAGCACAGTATTTTGCACCATATGCAGCTATAGGTTCAAGTTCGTCTTCCTGAAGTTCAGGATAGCCATCCTTATTCTGCATAAGTTCAATATCCTTAGCTGCAAGTATCTCTTTTGCCTCACTGAATTTACCTTTATTTCCTGTTACAAATACCATTTCACGCATAACGGCCCCTCTTTTCAATCTCTTTAACTCTATCCAGCACTTCATCCGCCATATCAAGGGTTATCCTATAACCGCGACTGAATGCCTTTATCAATACCTCATGATCCGGATGTGTGCTCTCAAGTGTCTGGAACAGAACATGGATGTCAACACCTCTAGATTCGACCGATCCATCCACATATGCAAGCCCGAAATCGATAAGGTAGATACGATCGCCGCTGTAAAGCATATTGGAAGTTGTCAGATCACCATGGATTATACCGCCACTGTGCAGCCTTCCGATAAGCTTGCCCATAAGCTTACACATCGTTTCATCAATAACATATTTTACGGGCTTGCCGTCGATATATTCCATTTCGATGGTAAAATCATAAATATCATGTATTATTGGAGTAGGCACTCCACAACGCCTTGCATCGGACATCAATCGAGCTTCTGCACGCGTCCTTTCCTTGCGTATCCTCTCGTCCAGTTCCGCAACCCTGTATCTTTTCGGGATACGGTCCTTGATGATGAAACCATCTTTAAGGGAAACCACCGCTTCAGCTCCACTTTGAAGATACATCACAGAACCTCCTGTTCATCAGCTATCCAGGTCACATCGACCGTATCCGGCCTGAAGCTCGGGTCCACATGAGAACTTTCAATCGGTAAAGTGGTCCCTGAATCGAACATCAACAGACCTGTATAAGCTATCATGGCACCATTGTCACCCATGAAACGTTTTTCAGGCACGTAGAAGCTTGCACCTCTGTCCTCACACATGACATCAAGCATTTCACGAAGTCGCATGTTCGCACCCACACCTCCTGCAAGAAGCACTTCACTCTTACCGGTATGGGCCAGTGCACGCTCGGTCACCTCCACAAGCATTGCAAAAGCATTCTCCTGGAAAGAATAACAGACATCTTCAAGGGAATTATCCTTCAAAGCATCCGTTGCAGCAGTGGATAGCCCTGAAAATGAGAAATCCATACCCTTTACAACATATGGCATTTTCACATAGCTTGTAGCTTTCCTGGCATACTCTTCCACCTTGGGACCACCCGGATGGGTCAGCCCTGCACCCCTCGCAAATTTATCAAGGGCATTCCCTATGCCGATATCAAGGGTTTCCCCGAATATCCTATACTTTCCAGCCCTGTGAGCAAGCACCTGCGAGTTCCCGCCACTGACATACAGCACCACAGGATCAAATGCCGGCGTTTTCCAGCGTCCGATCTCAACATGCCCGATACAGTGATTCACACCCACAAGCGGAATGTCCAGCGACAATGCCAGTGCCCTTGCAGATGTGGCAACTGTCCTCAGACATGCCCCCAATCCCGGCCCCTGTGAAAACGCAATAGCATCGATATTTTGAGGAGAATAACCTTTATCCTGATATTCCCTCAGCAATCTTTCAATAACATCGGATGCATACAGAGCATGATGCTGTGCAGCTTCCCTTGGATGAATACCTCCGGTCTTTGGCTGATATGTCTCGGTCACCTCTGCGATAACATCATCTTCGTCAACAATTGCTGCACTTAAATTCCAGGCTGTACCTTCTATACCGAGAACAGTTGTCAATAAATTAGTCTCCTTTTAGAAATAATGGTTTTTGTGTGTATTAGATTTAATGCATTACATATAACTTGTCATTCCATTGAGAAACGTTTTAGTACTTAGCAAACCAATCCACATCCATGGAAGAAAAGGAATCAACAGCAAAAAAACCTGATGTCAAAACCAAGGAAATGCTCCACACTGTCGGGACAACGAACCTTGGCCTTCACATTCCGCCATCCTTAAACAATGAACTGCCTGCCCTTGATGGCATCGAATATATGCCACACAAGTCAGCAGGATTACAGTCCGCTTCTGACATGTGGATAGACAAAGCAAGGATGACAGACAACCTTCAGAACAAGCCGGTCATAGAGAAGATCCTGAAAGGCAGGACACTCTAACACCTCTACTTTTTTCTGATATATTCTTTGTTACATCTTTTTTAAGGGAAACTCACGCGGTTATAATACCGACAGAATAAGTTAGCTCCTCCTGATCAGCACATAGAAATGAAGTGTAAGTGGATGAAAACATAAATTTCATCGTTAATATTACATCGATTAGATAGTCTCCAGAAGTTCGTCCAAGGTAAGGGATCTATCGAACTGAGTAACTCGTCCATCATCGGTCAGCGTAAATTTGCCCTGTGAAGCACCAGTGACCACAAAGTGTTCCGGACCAAAATCTTTGGTATCAGCCCATGTGTCATTATTCAGATAAAGGAAAACCCTTTCTCCGAGAGAAAAAGAAGATTCATCCTCCACATCTATGGAAACATAACCGTCACTTCCACCCTGTATTCTAACTATGACTTCTTTTTCGAGCAATGGATTTTTGAGATAGCCATCCACACTGATCAGGACATCAGTATAGAGAACATCATGCAAACCCAGATCATAGATATCATCGGTTGGCCTCTTTCCGTCAGCAGTGTTCCATTTACTTGGAAGTATCTCCTTGACCGTACCTATTAAAATTACATCAGACCGATCGCTCAGATCTTCATAGCTTAAGAATTCAAGAAGGGCACTAACCATGAGGGTCTCTCCCACAAAAGCACCATCCATCTGTTCGGTTGCCTCAATGGGTAATTCCTTTTCTTTCACGATATCTATGGTGAAGTTATTTGATGCCACCATGCCCATCCAATAAGGTTTTGTAATTGATTCACCCCTTGAAGTGTGATATACGGCATTGAGTATATACTCACCATTATCCAAGTTCCAACACTTTGAACTAAAGGTAGCATTAAGAGATTGCCCAGGATGGAGTTCAACAAGGTCATCATTATTTAACGGCACTCTTGAACTTACTCCACATTCATATGGCACTTTAGAACCATTTGGGAATAAGAAATTAATATCATAACTCACTTGTTCTTCCATCTTCCACACATTGATAGTTTTGTTACCAACGTTTGTTAACATCAAGTGAATTTTGAAAATTTCACCTTCCTGTACCTGTGTCTTTTCAGGCACCAGAATAAAATTCAATTCACCGATCTGCTGATCGGGTTCTTTTGAATCTATACATCCCCCTGCAAGCAACATTGAACTAATTAGGAACATTACTAGTATTATTTTGCTAATTTCTATATTGCTGAGATTTTTGATGTATTTAATGTTCATCCCACCTAAGCAATAAATTATCCACGCCTGTTATATTCTTTTCCCTGTTTGCCGTTTTCTGTATTGACACACAAAATTGACAAGTATGTCAAATGTGTTTTAGTTAATTTGAGGACTTCCACATATCCTAATTATTTTGGTTCTT
Source organism: Methanococcoides sp. (assembly GCF_030594565.1). Lineage (NCBI taxonomy): Archaea > Methanobacteriati > Methanobacteriota > Methanomicrobia > Methanosarcinales > Methanosarcinaceae > Methanococcoides > Methanococcoides sp. The sequence goes on along the minus strand of NZ_JAUVEY010000117.1, from coordinate 2,688 downwards.
TTTACGTTTAAAGCATTTCTAATTTTCACCCAATCCTTAATTTATCGATCTTCAAGACCACATTAAAATAGCAGTACATTAAAATATTATTGGGAAGTGAGTTATTATAAGAAATTTGATTTTCAATATCAACAAGCAATGGTCTTACAAATATGAGACGTTTCAACTTCCAGTCAAAGCCAAATTATATAATTCGTTTCACACTTAGTACAATTTGTAGAAAGTGAGATGGTGTAATTGATGAAGTCCAAAATCAGAACAACCGTGACAATAGGAATCTTCATAATATCAAGTATAGTTGTGATCAACGTACTTCTGGTAAACAATCCTGTTGTCATACAAATAGAAGGCGATGCTTTCAAGATAGTAGATATTCCTTACAAATATACGATCAATGAAGCATACCTGCTACTGTCCTCTGCCCTCCTATGTGGATTTTGCCTCGCTTTGATACTTCTTGATCATGGTATCCTTCAGACCGATTTCCATGAACCGGAACCTACGGAAAAGAACTCATTTGAAATTCGTCAAGAGGAAATAAACCGGGATATTTCAGCTATTATATTGAAAGCCCTTAGCGGGGATGAAAAGAAAACTGTTAGAATTATCTTGAATAGCGATGGTCGTATCCTTCAGAATGAACTTGTAAATTCCCTTGATTTTTCAAAAGCCAAGGTATCAAGAATCCTCATCAATCTTGAAAAGCGTGGAATTGTCAAGAAAAGTAAATATGGACTTACAAATTGCATCTCACTGGCTGATGACATAAGGGGTGAAACGAAATGAGAAAAGAATTTCTAATCATTGCATTGGTCATTTTCATACTGATATTTGCAGGAATATTTCTGCATAAAGGGGAAAGCGATAATGTTAGTATTGTTGCTTTAAACGCTCCCCCAACATTAGGTTTGAATCTGATTGGTCAGTTAGAGGTCGTTATACAGAACAATGAAAGTCATATGGTTGATATCAATCTCGATGTGAAAAATGCTTTTGTGGATGATGATGGAAGAGGTATATCGACTTCTAGAATGATGATATCAGGCATACCTGGTGAAAGCCAGGATCTCTATGACCATGACGCCATATCCGGAAAGGTAACTTTGTCACCAGGGGAAAATAGGATACTGGTGCTTATTGGCTATGAAGCAACCGGAACTTATGACGTGGAAGTTAAACTTTACCAAAATGAGCAGGTCATTGATGAAAAGGTGACATCAATTAGGGTTCTGCCACCTAAATTATCGGTGGAACTGGAGTACACGGAAAAGCGATCCGATGATATGCTGATCTATATGATAGATGGCTACATTCTAAATGAAGGTCCTGGTAGAGCAGAAGATGTCGATGCAACTATCATAATATCTGACCTTCAATCAGGAGAAATCCTATCCTCGGAAAGCTATCAGTATTATGTCGGTGGAAATACGAAAACTTCATTGAGGGACTGGAGGGACCTGCCAGCAGCAATTATTGAACTATCGAATACCGGAGTTTCCGACGAATCATACAGGCCCCTGAAAAGTGTTGTTAAGGGGAAAACGGGAGAAGCATATCTTGTGACTGTGGAAGTTAACTGGAACAACCAAAATATTTCGTCAGAATTGATCATTCCAGATAGTAATGATCTGGCGGAGGAATCATCATGAGTATAGTATCAGATATTTCAGTTAAATATTCATTAAACTGCAGAAGGATCATAAACATTTGCCTGCTGATCATATTAGTAACCGGTTTTTCTATTGGTTGCATTGATACGGACAAGACTCCAGATAAAGAACTTGCCCTTGAGGATATTAAAAGTGAGAACGAATCTATCCGTCAGGAAACGATCGGGAACCTGACTAAAATTGGTGATGGGGATTCCACGGATATTCTGACAGGAATACTAATGAACAAGAATGAATCTGATAGCATTCGTATCAGTGCAGCGGATGCTCTTGCAGAGATAGGAGAAGGAAGATCAATATCACCCCTTATTTCAGTCCTGCAAGAGAATAATCCTGCACTCGTAATAGAAGTATCAGAGAACCTTCTACAATTTGGCGACCCTGCAACAGAAATGCTCATTTACACATTCCTGGATAACGGCAAACCCGAATTCCGGGCAAACCTGATGTATGTACTTTGCATGATCGCAGACGAGGACATTGAATATTTTATTGAAAAACTGAACAGTGAGGATGCAACCACTCGAAGAAATACTGCAATCATTCTTGCTGAGCTGGGAGATGAAAGAACATTGGATGCTCTGATCGTTGCCCTTGAGGACGATGACCGGTATGTCAGGAGGCATGCAGCCAGAGGTCTTGGGAACATTGGAAACAAAAAAGCTATAGCCCCCCTTATTCAGGTCATGAGCAATACAAGTGAACCCCGGGAAGTTCGCAGTAATGCTGCAATTGCTCTTGGACAGATTGGAGATGATGATGCAGTGGAGCCCCTGATACAGATGTTAAAAGATGAAGATTGGTCGGTCCCAAGCAGTGCCGCAATCGCCCTTGGGGAACTGGGCAATAGTGAAGCAATACCCGCTCTTACTACTGCATTAAGAAGAGATGAAGAGTTCGTTGTAAAGGAATCCGCCATGGCTCTTGAAAAACTGAATGGTAGCGGAGTCGACAAATTAATTGATCTGTTGGATGATAATGATAAATCTGTACAGGAAAATGCAGCATATGCCCTGGG
>NZ_JAUVEY010000011.1:0-27533 GCF_030594565.1 Methanococcoides sp. | reverse complement strand
CTCTTAAACTGCACCTCCGAGAAGGTACTCCGCATAGCACCTCCACTGATCATTACAAAGGAACAGATAGACAAGGTGGTAGAGATCATTGCCCAGATATGAACTGATAAAGGATGAGATAGCATCCATTGCCAAATATGTTCCCGGTAAGTCCATCGAGGATATAGTGAAGAACTACGGACTTGAGCCATCCTCGGTCATCAAGCTCGGGTCGAACGAGAATCCTCTCGGACCTTCACCAAAAGCTGTCGAAGCACTCATAGAGAATGCACAGGGAATCAGCATCTATCCTTCAGCAGATGCACGCGAACTTGTGGATGCGATATCTGAGTATACAGACATACCTGCAGCCAATATTGTTGCATCCGGTCCCGGGATGGATGGATTGCTGGACGGACTGGCAAGACTTGTCATAACTAACGGTGACGAAGTAGTGATCACTACCCCGACCTTCTCCTACTATGAGATAGCTGCACGTGCCAACGGTGCAACTACGGTATATGTCCAGCGTGAAAAGGACTTTTCGATCAATGTGGATAAATTACTGGCAGCCATCACACCGAACACGAAGATCATCTTCCTGTGTTCTCCAAACAACCCTTCAGGAAATGTCATTCCTGAAGAAGACATACTGAAGATCGCAGCAGCTACCGATGCACTTGTTTTCGTGGATGAGGCATATGTGGAATTTGCCGAGAAGAATGTTGCACATCTTGTACCCCAACATGACAACATCATTGTGGGCAGGACATTTTCAAAGGCATTCGGTCTTGCAGGTATGAGAATGGGATACGGCATCATGCCGGAGTGGCTCAGAGAAGAGTACATGAAAATAGCAACCCCCTTCAATGTCAGTACGGCTGCAATGGCCGCAGGGATAGCTGCACTCTCAGATACCGAACACCTGAATAAAAGTATCGAACTTGCAGTTAAAGGAAAGAAGTTCCTTCAGGAAGAATTGCCTTTCAAGGTCTACGATACACAAGCGAACTTCGTACTTGTCGATGTAGCACCACACAAAGCACGCGATGTCACTACAGAATTACTCAAAAAAGGAATCATTGTGCGTGACTGCACATCCTTTGCACATGCCGGCGTATCACTCATACGTGTGACCATTGGAACACAAGAACAGAATGAGAAGGTCGTAAAGGCCTTCTCCGATATCTGACTGCTACTCTGAGCGGTCAGTCTATTTTATCTATTTTCATCAAAGGATAGTCAAGTTCCTTGTTGAACTCCATTGAAACATGCACCTTTGCTGAGCCGTATATTGCATCGATCTGAACATTGAGCATACGCCCTTCAAGCTCGCAGTAACCGAATTCATCATTAAGCTTTGAGCCGATCATATCCCGATCTATGCTCACAGTAATTTTTTCCACACACGGCTGCACTGAAATGCTCTGTGCAATAGCTGTCTCAAGGCTTTCCACAGTACGAAGGTTCACCGGAGAACCGGTGAACTGATGATATAAAGCTCCAAGCTTGATACCCGCTTCAAAAAGCACGTTATCCCTGTCAGTAATTGTATCTTCGACCATTCTATCTACCATGTTCCTGATGCAACGACATTGACCTGCAGATATATAGCCAATGTGGTAGAAGGATCGAAGATCATCCTTTTTTCAGAGTGATCCAGAAAACACATCCTTTCCCATCGGGATTGTCCTCAACTCCAAAACTGCCACCATGGAGATCGACAATCTTCCTTACGATTGCAAGACCAATCCCACTTCCCTTTATGCTACTGTTTCCTACACGCTTGAAGCGTTCGAATACTAGTGGCTTGTCTTCGTCTGAAATACCTTCACCAAAATCAGTGAACTGCACTTTCCATTCATCGCCTGCATCCAAAATATCAACATAGACAGTACTACCTTCTGGGCTGTATTTTATAGCATTTGAAAAAAGGTTTGCGAATACTTCCTCGATCATTATATTGGCTTTTGCAAAATAACTTCCACTGAATCGGCATACAGCCCTCATGTTCTTATTCTCGAACATTGCCCCAAAGTTTGTTTTTGCAATGTTGATCATAAAACCGAGATCAATAACATTGAACTCAATTTTTTCAACTGAATCAAGTCTTGAAAGTTTTGAAGCCATCCCGATCATATCGATAACCTTTTGATTGCTCATTTCCACCTTTCTGAGCATATCCAGCATAGAGGGGTCTTTTTCTTTCTGTATAAGAACGGACAGAAAACCTTTGACTATTCCAACTGGATTTAACAGGTCATGCCGCAAGATATCTGCAAACAGGTCCTTTAGCTCATTAGAATATTCCAGATCCTCCGCGTACTTCTTAAGTTCAGATTCTGCTTTTTTATTTATAGTTATATCACGACAATTATAGACATGACCTTGGATGACCCCATCCTTGAAAACAGGGAACAAATTATATTCAACGACACGACCATCTTTGAAATACAGCAATCCACTATCTTTTTCTTTTAGGCTTGAGAACTCACGGACCTTTGAACCTACATATTCAGCATTCTCAAGATGTGGAAAAACAAATTCCGCGAATATATCCAAATAGTCCATATCGACCCCTATATTTTCAGGAATTTTCCACATATCCAGGAATTGTGAATTCATCAACTTGGCCTTATTACCCATATCAAAAAAAGCAATGCTGTCACCCGACGATTCAAGAACATTTTCAAGGAGAAGTTCATGCTCCCCCATCAAAACTTCAATTAGATTACGCTCTAAGATTTCTTCTTCAAGCTGCTCATTGACACGAGACAGTTCTTCAGTCCTTTCCTTCACTTTGTCTTCCAATTTCAAGCGATAGGATTTCAGTTCCTGCTCAACTTTTTTCTTTTCAGTGATGTCCTGAACAATGCTCTGTATAACTCTCTTATTGCGGTCAACAAAGGAAGAACTTATTGAGACATCGATAACGCCACCATCAGCTTTGTTCATACACGATTCCGAGTGAGCAGAACCTTCTGCCAACACCCTTCTTGCAAAAGCAGGAAACTCATCATACAGATCTTCATCATACAGAGAATAAGCGTTTATGTTGTAGAAGGCATTCCTTTCATAACCGAGCATATCACAGGCTTTTTTATTGATATTTAAAATTGTACCATCCAGAGTATGGATCAAGACCGCATCATTGCTCTCTTCAAAAAGAGAACGGAAATACATTTCATTTTCACGAAGGACTTTGTTGTAACGTTCATGTTGTAGTACATTCCCAATGATCATTCCCACAAGACCGAACATATCCACTTCAAATTCCGACCATTGCACTTCTTTTTCCCTGCTGCTAAAAACAATAAAACCAATCAACTTATTTTTTGCTATCATTGGTACAACAACAAAAGATTTTATGTGGAAATAATTGATCAGGTCTATTTCTGCACCCACTCCAAAAAGGAGTTCATCAAGAGATGAAACTACAATATTTTTACCGGATATTAGATTTTTAAAAAGCTCTGGAATTTTTGAAATGAAAAGGTCGCCTATACTTTCATCAAGAGGTCCCTTACCATCTTTGTCCCATTCATAAAGAACGGAAAGGAGAGAACTTCCAGAGGTGGAATCGTAAATATGACATTGAGTAATATCGGAAACTGTACCAATAGCTTCCATAGCATCATGTATTTTCTCGTCAAGTTCATCTGATGAAAAATTAATGAAACTTGAAGATATATCACGAATTGTTTTTTCAAATTCTACACGTTGTTTTAACTCATCCCCCATATATTTTCGTTCAGTAACATCCCGGAGGATACCGTTAATACCCGTAACTTCACCAGATGAGTTCATTATAGGAGTCCCCACCTCTTCCATCCAGTGAATGTTTCCTTTTGAATCAAATAATCTGAAAACAGTAGGTTTATTGAACTCCCGTCTGATCGTAGCACGATAACTATCAATGAGTCTTTTCCTGTCATCTGGATGGACTATGTCCAGCCAATTTCCAGCAAATACCTGTTTAGGAGTATAACCATATGAACTAACCTGTGGGCTAATGTATAACAGGTTCATATCCGTATCAATAGAATAGACCACATCCTTGATGTTTTCTATGAGAAAACGATATGACTCATCCTTTTCAAAGGAGGAGGCATACATATTACGATGCATTACCATCAATTCAACATGATTGGCAACTGTTTTGAATATGTCCTCGTCCTTCTTAGAAAATAACTGGATATCCGAATCCGCCAATTCATCTAAATTGTATACAGATATGACGCCAATTAACTCATTGTTCAAAGAAATATTATAATTAAGAGAGTGATTCGTCCTTTTGAAATTGTCGGAGCTATAGAAGGAATCTTGAAGATCCATACATGCACAGACATTATAAGGATTACTGAAAGCAAGAGGGAGCTTTTCGATTATTTGCTTAGCAGCTTGCTCAAAGGAAATCTTACCTGCCATAAAATCAAAGATAAATAGACAACTTAGTTCATTCCCTTCTAAAAGAACATCTTTCTCAGATGTATGTGACGAACTCAAAAGCCCTTCACCGGCATCTCTGCTGATAATACTCATTGCCTCCCCCATTTAAATGAACGCGTTATCCCCACAACAATGTTCAATGAATAAGTATGTCCAAACGATTATATAAGCGTATTTATACAAATAAATATTTACACTGCGAAATAATAAAAATTAATGAAACCTGCTCTTAAGCCCAACCTCATTGTCAATAATTTCCGCCATCATTTCCAGCTCATCGAGTATCCCCTCAGAATCCTTTCTCATCTCACATACCGCTGCTTTGAGACTACCGCCACGCAGGTACAATGATCATTTTTTCCTGTAGACAAGACCGGCATCGATGAGGTTTCGAAGATGATGATTGACACGTGATAATTTAATGCCAAGGGTTGTTGCAAGGATCTCCGAAGTTACCCCGTCCTCTTCGGAAATATTTGTAAGCATGCTAAGTACTATTTTTTTGGAAAATGTTTAAATGTGATATACACTAAATGAAATTGTTTGACATAAGTTGATGATCAAACAATAACAGATCATTTGAATATCTGAGATCGATACGTGGAACAGGGGGAAATGTTTCCGTTGCAGAAGTACGATCAGATATCAAAGGACAGAAAGTCGAATACCATTGTATCACCAAATACGGAGGTAAAAATGGACCTTAACCGTTTTACACAGAAAGCACAGGAAGCCATACAGAAGTCTTTCTCCATTGCTGCAAGGTATTATAACCAGCAAACGGAATGCGAGCATCTGTTGCTTGCATTATTGGAACAGGATGGCGGGCTTGTGCCTACCCTTCTTGACAGTATGGGAGTTGACAATCAGTCGATAATAAAAAAACTTGAAGATCATTTGTCAAAACTGCCACAGGTATCCGGGTCGGGGAGTGGGCAGACTTACGTGAGTCAGGCATACAGCAGAGTGCTCGACACGGCTGAAAATGAAGCAGGTTCAATGCATGATGAATACATCAGTGTAGAACATGTGCTCATCGCACTCCTAAAAGAAAAGGGGAGTACAAGTTGCCGGATACTAGAGGAAGCAGGCATCACAATGGATGCCACATTAGAAACAATTAAAGAACTAAGGGGGAATCGACGCATTACCAGCGAAAATCCGGAAGACACAATGGAACCGCTCAAGAAATACGGAATTGATATCACCGAACTTGCAGCTCAAGGAAGACTTGACCCGGTGATAGGAAGGGAACAGGAGATCAGACACACGATAGAGATCCTTTCACGCCGCAGGAAGAACAATCCCGTACTCATAGGAGAGGCAGGGGTTGGTAAGACAGCTATTGTAGAAGGACTTGCCCTGCGTATTGCAAAACATGATATTCCTGATGACATGAAGGATAAGAAGATCATAGCACTCGACATGGGTGCACTCATCGCAGGAGCGAAGTTCAGAGGAGAGTTCGAGGAACGCCTTAAAGCAGTCTTAAAGGAAGTTGCCGATTCCCAGGGACAGATCATTTTGTTCATTGACGAGATGCATACCATCGTAGGAGCAGGAGCTACAGAAGGTGCAATGGATGCAGGGAACTTGCTAAAGCCGATGCTTGCGAGAGGGGAACTGCATTGCATAGGTGCCACCACGCTTGACGAATACCGCAAGTATATAGAAAAGGACGCAGCTCTTGAAAGAAGATTCCTGCCAGTCCTTGTTGACCAGCCTGATGTCGAGAATACCATATCCATCCTCAGAGGGCTGAAAGAAAGATACGAGGTTCACCACGGAGTAAGGATCAAGGATGCTGCACTCGTGGCTGCTGCGGTCCTCAGTAACCGTTATATTTCGGACAGGTTCCTGCCAGACAAGGCCATCGACCTTGTTGATGAAGCCGCCGCAAAGGTCAGAACGGCCATTGATAGCAAACCATCCGAGCTTGATGAGGCAGATCGTAAGATATTGCAGCTCGAGATAGAAAGAGAAGCTCTGAAAAAAGAGAAGGATGCGGTTTCAAAGGAAAGAGTTGCTGATCTTGAGAAGGAACTTGCGGACATTCGTGCTGAATCCGATGCCATGCGTGCGAAGTGGCAGAGCGAGAAGGACACCATTGCAAACCTGGGATCACTGAAACAGCAGATAGAGGATATTAAGACACAGCTTGAACTTGCTGAGAACAGCGGTGATTTCGAGCTGGCCTCAAAGCTGAAATACGGTACACTAACCCCCCTGGAACATCAGTATAAAGAAGAGGAAACAAAATTGCAGGAGCAACAGGATGACATGCTCCTCAAGGAAGAAGTTTGGGAAGAGGATATTGCACAGGTAGTAAGCCAATGGACCAACATTCCCATAACAAGGTTGATGGAAGGGGAACGTGAGAAGCTTACACATCTGGAAGATAAACTTCATGAGAGAATTGTAGGCCAGAACGAGACAGTGAAAGCGGTTTCCGATGCGATCATACGCGCTTATGCAGGCATCAAGGACCCGAAAAGACCCATTGGAAGTTTCATTTTCCTTGGACCTACCGGAGTTGGCAAGACCGAACTTGCAAAGGCACTTGCTGCGGAAATGTTCAATGATGAGAACAATATGATACGCATCGATATGTCGGAATACATGGAAAAGCATACCGTCGCACGCCTTATCGGAGCGCCTCCGGGATATATAGGTCATGAGGAAGGAGGACAGCTTACAGAAGCAGTTCGCAGACGACCTTATGCAGTCGTTCTCTTTGATGAGATAGAAAAGGCCCACCCTGATGTGTTCAATGTCATGCTCCAGATACTCGATGATGGAAGACTGACCGATTCGCATGGAAGAACAGTGGATTTCAAGAATACACTGATCATCATGACATCTAATATATGCGTTGACCGCACCATCTCGAAACTGGAAGAAGGTGAAGATTACGCAGAAATGCAGGAGATGGCGCAGAATGAACTTGCTAAATATTTTAGACCGGAATTCATCAATCGTATCGACGAACTTGCCATTTTCCGACCACTGACAAGGGAACAGCTTGTGAGCATTGTTGACATTAAGGTCGCTGACCTCATACAGAGGCTTAAAGAGAAGAGAATGGAGCTTGAAATATCAGAGAAGGCGAAACATTACCTTGGTGAAGCTGGCTATAGTGAAGCCTTTGGAGCGCGACCCCTCAAGCGCGTCATTCAGAACCAGGTAGAAACAGCAGTTGCAAAGTTGATCGTTGAAGGAAAGGCCCTTGAAGGTTCTACCATAGACGTGGATGCTGATGACAGGGGTATCGTGGTCAGTGTGAGAACAGCGAGAGCAGAGCAATGATCAATTGAAGGGACACTTCCCTTCACTTTTTCGATTCATTGTTCATTCATCATAATACTGCCGCGGAATCTTCATTATAGGGGATTCGAGATAGAGAAGCAATAATAAGAACATTAATGTGGCAAAGATGAAAAGATATTCCGGCAGGATGAAATAGGACAATATTGGAAGCATGAAGATAATTGCCATAATGGCCATTGCTTTGGGATGCCGAAGTTTGGGATAAGGGTGTTCACTTATCATAAGATATGATAACAAAAGCATTATCGTAACGATCCCATACAGTATTATGTATTTATCCCCCATTAACATGTAAGAGGCAAGAACAGCAGCTGCAGCAGTTATTGGAAGCCCTTCAAAATCAGGGATAGCCTTGTTCTTTGTGTTGAATCTCGCAAGTCTGAGAACACCACAGATAACATAGATACAGGCAACAGCTCCCACAAGAGAAGGCTGGAGATGCCCATATATCAAAAAGATGACAATTGCTGGTGCCGTACCAAAAGAGATAGCATCTGCAAGTGAATCAAGATTTTCACCTATGACACTTGATCCCATTCTGCGGGCCAGAAACCCATCCGCACCATCGGCAATAGCTGCTAAGAGAATAAAGATGAAAGCGAGATCGGCTTTTCCAGAAAATGCGCTGAAAATTGAAAGCATACCGAACATGGCATTGCCAAGGGTCACAACATCCGGGATCTTAAGTAGTTTTATAAAAGTCATTTCCGCACCTCAAAGCCTTTTTCTTTTGCGATTACCGTTTCGCCTGCATACACACGGTCTCCGACCTTACAGGTAATATCAAAATCTTCCGGAATGGTCACATCGACACGGGAGCCAAAACGGATCATCCCTATCTTCTCACCATTGACAAGCTCATCCCCTACATTGACGTAGGAAACTATCCTGCGAACCATTACACCGGCTATCTGAGTAACATTCACATCACCATGGCTGCTCTTTATCACTGTGACGGTGCGTTCGTTCCGTTCAGAATCCTTGTGAAAAGCAGGCAAATAGCCACCTTTTTTGTGAGTTATGCTCTTTACGACACCAGAGATGGGAGCACGGTTCACATGCACATTATGGACATTCATAAATACGCATACCCGTTGTCCACTGACATCAATAACTCTGCCATCGGCTGCTGAGAACATGCAATGGTCACATATCTTGGTAGTCCTGCCAGGGTCCCGGAAGAACCAGATGACAAAGACGGTAAGGAAGAGAAAGAGGTAGAACAGATACCATACAAGATCAATTCCCGTCAAGACCGCTGCGGTCAGGAAAATACCTGTTAGGATAACTACAGTAACTACCCATGAAAGAGAATCTTTAGCTAACATTTCCGGTTCCCTTAGATCTTACGTACGAACGACCTTAACTGTTCTGTAGTCATTTCCCACAGACCATCGATCAGGTCAAGCAGTTCAGGCAATATTCGCATTACCACATAGGCGATGACAAAAAGTGCGATCCCTGATCCGAACTTGGCAATAATATGATGAGCAACTTCAAAACTTTCAGGGCCGAACCACTGTTCACCATATGCGACTATCACAAAGGTATTTCTGATAAGGTTCAATGTGTATATAACTGGAACCGACACCATGAAAGCCTGGAAGAGCTTCTTTTTCGGAGCGTTTATAGAGATTATAAGACCCGTGAACAAAGCAATGCTCTCAATAGCAGTACAGGCAAGTATGATATTAACAGCATATCCGTTATAGACCACGCCATTACCGCTTGCGACCACATCATGCCCCAGCATCTGGAGCATCCATACCGTATTACCAGTAACTGTGGAGATTATCCACTGATTGAGCGAAGGTATGTTCGCAAAAGGGAAATAGAAAAGAGAACCAAGAGCAGTTGCACTTGTAGCCATTAGCACAATATTGAGATGACCCTTTTCTTCAGGAACTGAGGAACTACTGTAACCACGGACCATGTTCTGTGCCATGAACAGGCAGAAAAGAGCAATGGCTACAGTAAGTATTACATTGAAATAATCGTTTATCGCGATATAATGTAATGGCTGGTAAGCCCAATGTAGTGAAAAGAATACCCATCCTAAACCGCCAATCAGAAACTTTATCCTTTTGGTTGGAGGTAGGATAGCAGATGCCACCATTAATGCGACGGCAATCCAAAGTACGTTTTCCATCATAATAAAGCATCTTTATAACAGGTATCATATATAGTATCTTGCTAAATGCATAAGGTTCTGTAAAAAATGCCAGTCCCAACAACACCCCTATTGACCGTTGATGCCGTAATCATCTTAAATGGTAAGATTGTACTCATAAAACGGAACAATTACCCGTTCAAAAACGAATTTGCACTACCTGGTGGCTTTGTGGAGGTAGGCGAGACAACTGAAGCTGCGGCAATCAGGGAATCTTTTGAAGAAACCGGATTATCTATCGATCTTGTTAAATTGATCGGAGTATATTCAGACCCTTCACGCGATCCTCGTGGGCACACTGTGTCCGTATGCTATCTCGCGACAGGTCATGGAAAGCCGGAAGCGAACACTGATGCAGCAGATGTAGCTTTGTTCGATCCCGAAAAACTGCCAGAACTGGCTTTCGACCACCGAAAAATGATAGACGATGCAGGAGATGATATTAATGGAATTCTGTCCAAAATGTAAAAGTATGATGCACCCGATCGAAGGGACGCTTAAATGTCGAAAATGTGGATATGAGAAAACGAAGGATGTCGCTCCAGAACTTATGAGCACATCATCAAGAGAGGAAAGAGAGGTCACTGTCCTTGAAGGTGATACTGACATAGGACTGCCTACAACAACCGCAAGATGCGAAGAATGTGGAAACAATACTGCATACTGGTGGCTAAGACAGTTAAGGTCTGCCGATGAGTCGGAAACACGATTTTTCAAATGTATCAAATGTGGCTTCACCTGGCGTGAGTACGACTAATATATAAGTACACTGAAAAAAGCAGTGACACATATATATAGGAAATGATATAAGCAAGTTGAAATTGAGATTATTCGATGGAGAAACAACATGTTCAAGGCGACAATTGATGCATATCTTCTAAAGGATTCGATCGAAACGCTTTCTGTACTCGTGGACGAAGCAAGGTTCAGGATTTCACCAGAAGGAGTTATTGTAAGGGCAGTCGACCCTGCAAACGTTGCGATGGTAAGTTTTGACCTTACCCCAGAGGCATTCGATGACTTTGAAGCAGACGACTGTGAGTTGGGATTGGACCTTTCGAGGATCAATGACATACTGGGAGTTGCAGACAGGGACGATAAGGCCCAGATGGAACTGGATGAGGAATCAAAGAAACTGAAGATTCAGATAGGCGGTTTTTCATACACAGTTTCACTGCTTGACCCATCCACGATACGTGCAGAACCAAGAATTCCACAGCTTGAACTGCCAGCAGAGATAGTCCTTAACGGAAAGGACCTGCAAAAAGCTGTTAAAGCCGCTGAGAAGATAAGTGACCATATGGTACTTGGTGTTGAAGGAGAATCCTTCTTCATGGAAGCAGAGGGTGACACCGACCGTGTGAAGCTCACCATGACACGTGACCAGCTTATTGACATCAAGCCGTCTGAAGTGCGTTCACTGTTCTCACTTGACTACCTGTCAGACATTATTAAACCTGCTTCAAAATCCAACGAGATCTCACTTCACCTAGGCAACGATTTCCCTATAAAGATCAATTTCAGCATTGCCAACGGAAACGGCAGCATTGGATATCTGCTGGCACCAAGAATTGAATCAGACTAAAATGGATAACAGACATCTCGCCTTATACCCCTTTGTTTCCGAGGCATCCGAATATGTCGGAAGTCTCGGATTTTCACCGGACAGGCTACTATCCTCACGTGCACTGGAATCCGCACGCATAAGAGGAAAGGAACGTGTGATACAAGCACTTGAAGGCGAGATCGAAAAACCATCCCCCTCCAGTTCAGAAGAAGGAAAGATACTTACTGAACTGTTGTCCTACCCTTTTTCAAGGATACTGGTCTCGTGCATAGATGATCCTTTTTTGACCCGAAAATATGCACTTGCCGAAGCCAAGGCTGCATACCATTTATTGAAAACACAACAACCGGAGTTCCTACAGGACCTGGCCACTGATTTCAAGATCAATGCGGAGATCTACGAGAATCCGGAAACCCATGACATATTTTTCGACCTGCATTTTACGGATTATATCAAACTTGCAAGTCCTTTGAAGGACCTTAACTGGAAACTGGTAAACAGGAAGATGAAGAAAGGCTACGTAAAAATAAGCAAGGAAGAGCTTGCCCGCCTGCTCCAGGAGGCCATACGCCTGCGGATACAGAACTCACTCCCAATAACTGTTCCAAAAGAGATATGTGAAGCCTGCATCCCGCATACGGATACAATCAGTGAAGAACTGGAAAAGAAGAAGACCGAATTCGGAGTAGGAGAATTCCAGAAGGTAGAAAGTGAACTGTTCCCACCATGCATCACGCAAGCGATTGCAAATGTACGTGCCGGAGTGAACCTTGCCCATTCGATGAGATTTGCAATGACCTCGTTCTTAATAAACATCGGGATGTCCGTTGACGAAGTGGTGGCAATGTTCAACATCTCCCCTGACTTTGATGAGGAAAAAACACGCTACCAGATAGAACACATCGCTGGAACTTCATCAGGCACAACATATAAACCGCCATCCTGCAACACGATGAGAACCTACGGCAACTGTTATGCTCCGGATGAGATATGCAAAGGGGTAAAACATCCTTTAGGATATTATAGCAGGAGGACGTGGTTCAAGAACAGAATGCAAAAAGATAACGAAAAAGGAAATGAAGAGAAAAAGGAAGGGGAAACTCCCCCTCAGTAAGCATTTATCTCTTTTTATACTGGCGACATTGTTCCACAAAACTGTCCACAGGGAACGAGCCAGGGTGCGCATGCATATAGCTTGCAAGGGAATTATGCTCCGTGATACCATCCTTTCCGTTCATGATGCCTTTACCACGGGACATTTCGTAAGCAAGCCTTGAATCACTATCGCATTCCGTCAGAGAATAATGGAATTCATGGCCTCTGACAGGTCCTTTTATGAACTTGCCTTTTGCGATACCCTCTGTATAGCCAAGTGCCTGAAGCCTTTTTGTCTGCACGGTCTCTGCAGGGAAAAGGTCTGCCATCTTGTACACGACATCCTCTATCTCATAGGAACTGCACAGATACTGCAACCCGCCACACTCACCATAGATAGGCATGCCATCAGCAGAAAGGTCTTTGAGCTTCTTTGTCGTGCTTGACCGTTCAAGTTCTGCGATATGGAGTTCCGGATAACCTCCACCGAAATACAGGCCATCCACTTCAGGAAGTTCACCATCCAGAGGACTGAAGAACTCAATGTTCGCACCACATTTCCTGAACATATCGAACATTTCTTCATAATAGAAACAGAACGCACTGTCCCTGGCAACACCTATGGTGACCTTGGACATATTTCCGACACACCTTTCATCTTCAACTTCCGGCTTAACAGGTTCGCGTGCAAGAGATAGGATTGTGTCGATATCGACATTTTCCTCAATGAAACTTGCAAGCATATCTACATCATAATCCTGCTCAGATGCCATATGTAGACCAAGATGCCTTGAAGGGACTTTCACATCATTGTTCCTCGGAACAGTGCCCAGGATCGGAATATCCTGAAGGACATCCTTGATCAGCTTTGCATGGCGTGGACTTCCCACCCTGTTAAGGATAACACCTGCAATTTCAACGTCCTTGTCGAATTCGGTAAAACCTTTCACAATAGCACCGGCACTTCTGGACATACCGTGTACGTTCACGACCAGTATGACAGGTATACCAAGTGACTTCGCAACATGTGCCGAGCTGGCGATCTCCGTTGAATCCATACCGTCATAAAGCCCCATAACGCCTTCGATGACAGAGATATCAGCATCCTTGTAACTGCTATCCACAGTTCTGCGAACACCATCCACCCCCATCATGAAAGTGTCAAGGTTCCTTGAGGACACACCGCAGATAGCTGTGTGATGTGTGGGGTCGATATAATCCGGACCAACCTTGTAAGGCTGTACTTTCATGTTCCTTTTGGTAAGAGCCGCCATAATTCCCATAGCTACGGTCGTTTTACCGACACCGCTATGCGTACCTGCAATTAGGACCGATCGTTTCATGGCACTAATTGAGTTGGTTTTATATATATCGATTACCATCTGTTTCACAACTTAAGAATCATTTTGTGTACACGACCATGAATCCATCCAGTAATAGTTTGACAGACAGGTTCGGACGTACTGTTACAAGTCTTCGGATCTCAATTACGAACCGCTGCAACCTTGATTGCATCTATTGCCACAGCGAAGGTGATGAGGGAAACAGGAAAGAAATGTCCGCAAAGACAATTTCTGCCATTGTTAGCACTGCGACAAAGTTCGGCGTCGACAAGGTCAAGTTCTCAGGAGGGGAACCCCTTGTCAGGAAGGATTTCGAGGACATACTTCGAGAACTTCCGGAACTTAAGGATGTTTCAGTTACAACGAACGGCGTATTTCTCAAAGAGCGCGCATTCGGCTTAAAGGAAGCCGGACTGGACCGTGCCAATGTAAGTCTTGATACCCTTGATCCTGAAAAATATGCATACATCACTCACGGAAGCCCGGAAACCCTGCATAAGGTCCTTGAAGGGATAGATGCTGCCATAAGTGCCGGACTGACACCGGTCAAATTGAACATGGTACTTCTCAAAGGCATCAATGAAGATGAGATCGATGATATGCTGGAATTTGTCCGAAGTAAAAAAGGCGACCTGATATTACAGATAATCCAGGTGATGGATTTCAGAGATGGGGCACAATACGATATTGATGCGGACAAGATAGAGAAAAAACTTGAACAGCATGCAGACAATATTACTATGCGTAACATGCACCACCGCAAGAAATACGTCATCGATGGTGCTGAGGTCGAGTTCGTAAGACCGATTGAAAATACGGAGTTCTGCGCCAACTGCAACAGGCTCAGGATAACCGCAGATGGAAAGCTCAAACCTTGCCTGCTGGTTAACAACAACCTTATCGACGTCTCAGAAGCAGAACCTGATGAACTGCCGGAACTACTACGCAGATCCATTGATCGCAGAGTTCCATTCTACAGGGACATGAAAGGTAAAACGATAATAGGAGATTGAAAAATGGAAGTAGAACTTACAGTTGATGGAAAGAACATAGAGATCAACCATTTCGTTACCGAGATACTCGCAGCCATGACCGGCTCTTCTGTGGAGACACTCCACGGTGTTGAGGAGGACTGGAAAGAAATGACGGTCAAACTTAAGAGATCAAAGACGGCTCACCAGAGCGAACTTTAACGAATAGAGGGAATTGCCAATCCATCCATTCATCAACGTAGTTTAGGTTAGAACTTCTTTTCAGAATCATTGGTTCTTAAATGGCTATATATTGAGGACTTCCTAATATAATATGAGCAGTGATTGCTGGGTTCGCATGTTCCAAATCTCCTGACCACCATTATATTTTGGACAGTAAAAAATGGGAGTAGCTACCGCTATGCCAGTCTAATAAAAAGGGAGTGATATATATGAAAACAAACAAATTAAGTGTTTTAGCCATTTCATTACTACTGATGATAATGGCCGCTGGCACCGCGCTGGCAATTCACCCAGATATTGATATCAAACCAGGGTCATAGCCAAATTCCATTAATGTAAACGCCGCTGGTGAGATCCCAGTTGCAATATTGGGTTCAGACACCTTTGATGTAAACCAGATAGATCTAACTAGTGTGGTTTTTGCTGGGGTTGGACCAGTGACGTACAAGAATGGAGCCAACGCTGGATTGGTCAAGGCAGGATATGAAGATGTCAATAGTGATGGGGTTCTGGATTTGGTGCTTCAATTTAAACCGGATAAAAGTGACCTACGAGATTCGTTTGAATTTAGTTAGATAGAGGTAAAAGGGCTTGATGGTTACCTAACTTTGACAGGTCAGCTTCTTAGTGGTGCACCCTTCGAAGGCAAGGACACAGCAAGACTTCTTCATGCAGACTGGCTCTGATTCAACATCATAACCTATTTTTTTTCTTTTTTAATGGTTACAGAGATTGAGATTCTATAATCCAATCTAGTATGATGAGAATCTGTCCAAACAAGAAGGATATTAGCACTGTAGAAGCACAAACTTTTAAAATTAGTGTAAAACTAACAATTTGAATTTTTGAATATTTATTTCTCAAGATACCTATTACCCCGAAAGATTATGCACCGATTCATTTTGGATTGAAATTTTGATTTCTGATTGTGTCTTAATTTTTTTTCAAAATGCGTTGAACTATGGTTGTGCATAAGTTCCACATAACGCCGTAGTGTTTTTCATCATTACCTAGATCCCCAAGTTATTCTGACAGTGATTGTTATGGAGTGCTCGATACACTCGACATCGGTGTCTTTTATGATAACAACTGCGATGGGGTTTAGAACACTGGAGATATCAATAGCCATTACAATGCCGATGTTGAACTATATGCTTTGGATGGGTGTACGTTGATTAAGCCAGCACTAGTGCCAGCACTAATTCTTAGTGATTAGTATAGGTATGAATCCGTTCCTGCGGCAAATACTTAGTAAAGATCGTGCCAGAGGATAGTTCCTATGAAGTCAAGTGGGATTGCATCGAGGTGAAAGAAGGTGTACTACAAGAAATTAATTTTGGACTTTGCAAAGAATGTACCCAATATTCACCAGGGTACTGGAAGAACCACCCAGATGATGGCCAGTTGAGGAGATCGAGATTGGTGGTATCACCTACACGAAGGCAGAAACCATAAGTTACATGCAGGCTCCCGTGGCAGGCGATAAGACATACACACTTTTCGAGGCACTGGTTGCCGCCAAGCTGAACGGTGGTGAATACTGTGGCTGCCCTGACATAGCCGATATCATTGAGGCCGCTGACGCCTGGATATTTGTTCATCCTGTTGGAGTTGGAGTTGCTGCAAATAGTGATGCCTGGCAAGGATTTGGTGATGATCTATATGAGGAGCTTGATGATTTCAACAATGGCGAGCTCTGCGATGACGATGGCGACTGTAAGTTTTGTGATGACGGTGACGAAAGCGGTGATGAAGAAAAGGACGATGACGTTCGAAAACCTAAATACAAGTAAATGATGTGGAATCACCTTGATTCCACTTTTTTACTCCACATCCCTGTGATTATCAGGAATATGAAACAAATAACGAGAATTTTTTAAGATTACCTGAGAGAGCTCTCCTTGGTAGATGTATATACCCAGGATATCTTCACCTGTGCCCTTCTTGGCATCCAGGCCCTTAAGCCTCCTCCCTATTTTTTTATTGTCTTCCGTACACACCTCCAGGGCATCAATAAACCATTGAAAGTAGAAACAAGATGTATATTTTGTTGTATTATTTGGTGTGTATTGATTAAGCCCATTATTGTAATAGCTTTTAGCTTATTCAATAACAGCAAATTCTCCCACTGCCATTGAAAAATGTAAAGAGATTTTTTTAAGATAATGGTTTCTAAACATAGTTTCTAAATTAAAGAACCTAACCTAAACTTTATAGAAAGCCTAATACCAGTTTAATTTTCTAATTATGAATTAGCTTAAAATGGATTTCGTCATACATTTACCTTATTCGTCGACCGTTAGGATATATCCAAAAACTATTTACTGGAGTACCCTATTTACGATATCGTTCAGACATATTATTTAAAAGTTATATAAATACAGATCTATTTTTCAGACTAAAATATCACAGACTTGATCTAATGAGAACAGAACAGAAAGTTAAGAAATATTTTGAAGAATCGTTTTCGAGCGACCTGAAAGCAGGTCTTATCACTGCAGTTGTGGCACTTCCACTTGCCATCGCTTTTGCGATCGCTTCCGGAGTTGAGCCGGTAATGGGGCTTTACACTGCCATTATTGCAGGAATGCTTATATCCACTTTTGGCGGCTCCCGTTATTCAGTATCCGGACCAACCGGTGCCATGACAGTTATTGTATTATCAACTGTCAATGGACATGGTGTTGAAGGATTATTGCTAGCAGGGTTCTTGGCAGGTATTTTCCAGATATTATTCGGCATATTTAGATTGGGTAAAGTTGTGAAATACATCCCATTGCCAGTCATATCCGGATTTACAAGCGGTATCGGCATAATAATATTGATCGGACAGCTATCCAATGTGTTCGGACTGGTATTGCCTGCACGTGAACATGTGTGGGAAACCGTTTATGATGTCATCGCAGGCATTGACATGATGAATATTTTGGCGTTGAGCATGTTTGCAGGCACCATAATACTCATGCTACTGCTGCCAAAGGCATTGTCCAACATAAAATACCTTAAGAACGTTCCTGCCTCCATCATAACTTTGGTACTTTCAGTGATCCTCACATATCGTTTCGATCTTGAGATACCGATCGTTGGAGAGATCCCAAGTACGATCCCCCAGATCCACATGCTGGACATCAACATCGGACTCATGTATGCGGTCCTACCGGCAGCATTTACGATAGCTCTTCTCGGAACCATAGAATCCCTTCTTTGTGCTGTGGTCTGTGATGCGATGACGAACACCAAGCATAACAGCAACAAGGAACTGATAGGACAAGGAATTGCAAACGTTATCCTCCCGTTCTTCGCAGGCATTCCTGCAACAGCAGCAATTGCAAGAAGTGCGGTCAATATAA
Source organism: Methanococcoides sp. (assembly GCF_030594565.1). Taxonomy (NCBI): domain Archaea; kingdom Methanobacteriati; phylum Methanobacteriota; class Methanomicrobia; order Methanosarcinales; family Methanosarcinaceae; genus Methanococcoides; species Methanococcoides sp. The sequence continues at coordinate 9,039 of NZ_JAUVEY010000011.1, read as the reverse complement.
GAGAAGGCGCTAAGACCCGAATATCAGGGATCATTCATTCCCTGGTACTCATTGGAATATTGATATTCTTCGGACCAATAGCACAGTACATCCCAAAAGCATATCTTGCAGGCATACTCGTACTGGTCTCCATCAAAATGGTCAATGTAGATGAGATCAGGACCACGATGAATATCAGCAAGATGGATACGTTCGTCCTATTGACGACATTTGCATTGACCGTCCTGACAGATCTTGTATTTGCCATCCAGGCAGGCATGTTCCTTTCGATAATACTGCTGTTCATACGCCTGACCAACATAATCGAGGTCCAGTCAATGGAGAGCTACGACCCTTCCGAAGGAATAAATGCCACGATACTTGCAGACCCTTACCTAAAGGATAATGTAGCGGTATATACGATAAATGGTCCATTCTTCTTTGGCGCAATGGCAGTATTCGAGAACAAGGTAGATGAACACATCCATATGAGCAAGCCCCATATGATCATAAGAATGCGTTATGTTCCTTTTATCGATACCACAGGTATCGAAAGGTTGAAAAGCTTCATCTTAACCAGAAAAGGAACAGGTCACAAGGTATATTTGACAACCGTGCAACCGGAGGTCATGCGTTCGATCAGCTCTGACGCGGTCCTGAACAAGTTGATGCAGGACAAGGATGTCACGATCTTCAAAAGCACACAGGAAGCCCTTGGATATTTACAGGAAAGGGATGGAAATAGATGAAACCATCCCATCCCTGCATTCAATATAGAGATCAATGGATAAAAGAAGGCATCTCTGTTGAGCTTAGATCTATAGATGTATACAATGTGAACATCTGACCGTAAGGTCACATCAGATGTTCGATTTCTGAAAAGTTGATGGGAGACGTTGCATCCAGTGATATAGGTGTCACTGAGATGTGACCTTTTTCTATGGCGTGAACATCAGTGCCTTCTTCGGCTGTGTGTATAAGGTCACCTGCTATCCAGTAATATGGCCTTCCTCTTGGATCACGGCGTTCCTCAACAGCAGTCCGGAAGAACTTGCGAGCAAGTTTTGTGATTTCAACTTCAGAATCCTCTTCCACAAAATGGGGGATGTTGATGTTCAAAAGATCGACATGCTCAGGCAGACCATTTTTAAGGACCTTTTTTGCAACACGGTTCACGAATTTGACACCAACATCAAAGTCATGCTGGAAATCCCGGAGGTCATCGAATTTTAATCCCTCTTCGGTCACCTGCAAAGATGCGGCAATGGCAGGGACACCATAACTTGCACCTTCCAGTGCAGCTCCGATGGTCCCTGAGGTCGTAATGGTGTCTGTGCTAATGTTCTCACCGATATTGAAGCCGGAAAGGATCAGATCGGGCATTTCTTTCATGATCGTAAAGATGCCGAGAATAACAGAATCAGTTGGAGTGCCACCGATGGCATGCACTTCAATACCATCAATGGTCGTACGGGTTATACGCAGTGGTTCGAATATGGATATGGAACGACCCACACCACTTTGTTGCATTGCTGGTGCTGAGACGGTAACATCACCGAGGTCGGACACACTACGATAAGCTGCTCTGATACCGGCAGCATATACGCCATCATCATTGGTAAGAAGGATTCGTTTTGACATTGTACATTCTTTGTTCTTTGGAGTATTATAGTTAATGGAACAAGAATGTAAAAGAGAAGGAGTATGAATTTAAAAGGACCAGTATCAAAACAGTTGCAAGCAAATATACTTTACATTGTGGGTAGCAATTCGGTTTCCGGCCTTACCTTATTATAATGTGCATTGAAAGAACTCTCAAGGAAACCAACGAACTGGCCACCATTTACCTCGAGCTCATTTTCATTGATAGATTCCATTACCCCAGGATCATCAATAATAGGGTCACAGATATAGACCTGAAGATCACCGGCAGCATCCATAAAGACAGATGGTCGGACACCAGTATTATTGTATTCTTCTACTACGCCTCTGAAAACCAATGACATGTATTTTACTGCTTGCATCATGAACACCATCCCTTCATACCAGAGGTACAAATTCCATGAACATGTATATAAGAGGTATGTCCATAGAATGGGGGGTATTGCAGATATTTGTGGACACATGTGGACACGCCGATGAGAGGCAATAACAAATATCACCATCATGCGCCATTGATAAGAAACATACAAAGGTAAAGTTTTGAAGATAAACTGCTAAAATGAGAAATGTATTTAAACTATTGAAGGATACGAATAGAACACGTTTCACCAGCTATTTAACTTACACATTATGATCATAGAATAACGACTACAGTTGGAATCATTATGCTTGAAGATGAATATCAAATCGATTTTTTCTCTGATAACGGTTTTGTTAGAAAACAGTGCCCCAAATGTGGTAGTTTCTTTTGGACACGAGACATGGAAAGGTCTACCTGTGGAGATGCACCATGCGACCCTTATTCATTTATTGGGAACCCCGTGTTCAAAAAAGAGTTAGAGCTCCCAGACATGCGAGAATTCTACCTGAACTTTTTTGAAGAGCAGGGCCATACCCGGATAGAAAGATACCCAGTCATCGCCAGATGGAGAGATGATATATACCTGACAATTGCGTCAATTGCTGATTTCCAGCCATTCGTCACATCGGGCCAGGTTCCCCCACCCGCGAATCCGCTGACGATCTCCCAGCCATGCATAAGGCTTTCAGACCTTGATGCTGTGGGAAGGAGTGGAAGACACCTCACCACTTTCGAGATGATGGCACACCATGCCTTCAACACGAAGAACGAGGAAATATACTGGAAAGAGCATACCCTTGAACTGTGTGACGGACTTCTCAATGCCCTTGGCGCGGACCCACTGGCAGTCACCTATAAAGAGGAACCATGGGCAGGCGGTGGAAATGCAGGAGCATGTGTTGAAGTGCTCATTGGAGGACTTGAGGTCGCAACCCTTGTGTTCATGAACCTCAAGAAGGACAAAAATGGAGATATCGACATCAAAGGTGACATGTATTCCAAGATGGACAATTACATAGTGGACACCGGATACGGACTGGAAAGGTTCGTCTGGGCTTCAAAGGGCTCACCTACCATTTATGATGCTATTTTCCCCAGTATTGTGAACGAACTGATGGGACTTGCAGGAATCGAACACAAGCTAGAGGACAATGAATATTCACTTATCCTTTCACAGAATGCACGTCTTGCAGGACTTATGGACGTAAGTGAGAAGGCAAACCTACTGGAATTGAGAAAACAGGTAGCAACAAGCATTGGCATCACTGCGGACAAGCTCAATTCCATTATGGAGCCTGTGGAGAACGTCTATGCCATAACTGACCATACAAGATGCCTGACATTCATGCTTGGCGATGGCATCATACCATCCAACGTGAAGGCCGGATATCTGGCAAGACTTGTCATACGCAGAACTCTCAGGATGATGAAGGACCTTGGCATAAAGATCCCGATTTCCGAGATAGTACAGATGCACATCAACAACCTGCCGGAATATCCTGAATTCCGGGAAAGGTTCGATGTGATCAAGGACATCCTGCAACATGAGGAACGTAAGTTTGCGGAAACTCTTGAACGCGGAAGGAGAATGATGGAGAAATCCGCCAGACATTACAAAGAGAGTGGTAAGAAGATGCCGCTGGAGACCATCATAGACATGTATGACAGTCACGGCATACCACCAGAGATCTCAAAAGCGGTCGCATCTGACGTAGGTGTCGAAGTCGACCTGCCAGACAATTTCTACTCCCTTGTTGCAGACAAACACAGCCAGTCCGAAGAGAAGGAAGAGAAGGTCATTCCTTTTGCGGACAAGATCTTAAGGTTGCCTAAGACAAAGAGATTGTTCTACGATGAGCCTAACAGAATGGAATTCGATGCTGTTGTCCTTGATGTGTTCGATAACCACATAGTGCTTGACAACACGCTAATGTATCCGGAAGGCGGAGGACAGCCGGCAGACCACGGAACCCTTGCGGTCGAAGATGTTGTAATGAAAGTTGTTGATACCCAGATGTATGATGGCGTAGTTGTGCACACCATAGAAGAGATAGAGGACGAGCTACATATCCGCAAAGGCGACATGGTGGTCGGCAGGGTTGACGAAAAGCGCCGTATGGCACATGCAAGACATCACACTGCAACCCACATAATCAATGATGCTGCAAGAGAAGTTCTCGGCAGCCACATCTGGCAGACAGGTGCACAGAAGTTCGCAGACCGTGCACGCCTTGACATTTCACATTACAAGCGTATCACCCAGGAAGAGGCCAATCAGATAGAGCTTATTGCAAACCGCACTGTTATGGAGAACAAGCGTGTCATAAGCGACTGGATGGACAGGACAAAGGCCGAGCAGAAATACGGATTCCGCCTGTACCAGGGAGGAGTGCCCCCAGGAAAGATGATACGTGTACTTCAGGTCGGAAACGATATCGAGGCATGTGCAGGTACGCACTGTACGAACACCGGTCTCGTAGGTCCGATAAAGATACTGAAGACAGAGCGCATACAGGATGGTGTCGAACGTCTGGAATACGCAGCCGGTGAAGCAGCAGTTGTTGCCATGCAGGATCTTGAATCCCTTGTACGCGATTCATCTGAAACCTTGCGAGTATCAGCAGAACAGCTTCCTTCGACCATCGAGAGATTCTTCGAGGAATGGAAGGAACTTAAGAAAGAGAACAACAAGCTCAAGGAAGAGCTTGCACACTCAAGGGTCAGCCAGCTTGTCAACGATGCTGAAGATGTGAACGGGATTCGCATCATCACAAAGGCAATACCTCATGCTGACAGCGAAGATCTCACAAAGACAGCCGGAGAGCTTACACAGGAAAATGATGTTGTTGCGATCCTTATCAGTGAGATGGACGGCGTGAAGATCGTCGCAGCTGCTGGAAATGATGCTGTGAAAAAGGGCGTTAACGTTGGTGCCATAGTCAAGGAGATGTCAACGATGGTCGGCGGAGGCGGCGGAGGCCGTCCTAACATGGCACGCGGCGGAGGAACAGATCCTTCAGGCATGGACAATGCATTATCACGCAGTGTCGAGCTTTTGAAAGAACAGCTCAATTAAGAACATTGATAAGATACATAGGTGCCTTTTTTGGCACTTGAGGCCAAACGTCCACAGGTCAGTGTTCCTGACCTGAAGGCATCTTTTTTCATTTATCATCGTTTACAAATACCATTATTATGAGGTAGATTTTGTTTTACCCTAAATAGATATCACATTATTAATCACATCTGAAAAGATAGGTTTTTTTGAAAAGGTTAATATTACAAAAAAAACAATAATGACCTAAGTAATTGGATGAGGGTAAGATGTCTGCGGAAGAAACAACTAAGATCATAGAAACACTTTGTGAAGAACTGGCATCGAAGAACACACTGATGCTGGCACCTTTGAATGTGTTCAGCGAGAGAATGATCTATTTCTATACATATTCTGCACTGAAATGCAATCCTGAAAAGAACATTGTGTGGTTATGCCTGAAGACCTCAAGGAAACATGTGCTCGAAAAGTTCGAAGAGTACGGGTTCAAGGTCAATGATTACATCGAGAGAATGTGGTTCATTGATATCGAAGGACCAGGCAAGAACGACCCTAATACATTCTATTGCGGTTCTGCAACCGATTATATCAAGATCGGATCACACGCATCGAGGATATTCGACGATAAGCCGGGTTCTATCATGGTCCTTGATGACCTTACAGTACTCTCAAAAGATAACCTTCAGGTAGTTGAGAATTTTATCAAGTTCCTCGAGAGAAAAGTTCGTGATAGCCAGGGAAGTATTATCTCAATGCTTGGCAAAGGCATATTTCCGCAAGAAACAGAAGGACTCATGCGTTCATTCTTCGATATTATAATAGACATTACGGAGAAAGGGAACTTTCACACCGATATTGGAATGAAGAGCCTTGATGTTCATTACACCATCATTGACGGGAAGATCGATCTCGAATACACCCAGAAGAAGATAGATAAAGAAAGGCTCAAGATACTTGTAGTGGATGATGAGCCGGACATCCCGGAACTGATCAGGCTTTCACTTGCAACCGAACCTTACGATTTCATTGTGGCATACAATGGAGAAGATGCCGTCAAGAAATCCATTGAGGAGCTTCCAGACCTTATACTATTGGACATCATGATGCCGGACATGGACGGATATGAAGTTGTCGAAAGGTTGAAAGAAGACCCGTATGCAAGGGATATTGCGGTCATAATGGTATCTGCAAAGACCGAGATAGAGGACAAGCTTAAGGGAATGGAGCTTGGAATTGATGATTATATCTCAAAACCGTTTGACAAGAGGGAGATCAATGCCCGCATAAAGATGGTCATGAAAAGATTTGGCTGGGAACCGGAACTGGCCGAACAAAATTAATCCTCTTTTCAACTTTTTTGGAACAAGCAATGATAATGTGCAATATTTGAGTTCCAACCAGATATTTTAAATATTCTAAAACCTCTCAATCTATCAAAATACATAGATACTTTTTAATAATAATTGGAGTGTTTTAATGACAATTCCTAAAGAATACGATTCTCACGAAATAGAAGAAAAATGGCAAAACGACTGGGATATGTCAATGTATCATTTTGACTGGAAAGACGAAAGTCGTCCCCAGTATATCATTGATACCCCACCCCCATACCCTACTGGAAATTTCCACATAGGGAACTCCCTTAACTGGTGTTATATCGATTTTGTTGCCCGATACAAGAGGATGCAGGGCTTTAATGTGATGTTCCCGCAGGGCTGGGACTGCCACGGCCTCCCTACCGAAGTAAAGGTGGAGGAAACCCACGGCATTACAAAGAATCAGGTACCTCGTACAGAATTCAGGCAAATGTGTGAAGAACTGACCGTAGGCAACATTGACAAGATGAGAAAGACAATGCATCGTCTTGGTTTCTCAACTGACTGGAGCAATGAGTTCGTCACAATGGAACCTGAGTACTACGTCAAGACACAGGCATCTTTTGTCAAGATGAAAGCTATGGACCGTTTGTACCAGTCAGAGCATCCTGTAAACTGGTGCCCAAGATGTGAAACAGCTATTGCTTTTGCTGAGGTCGAATACGATTCAAGGGATACTAAACTGAACTTCCTGCACTTCGACAAGCTGGAGATAGCCACGACAAGACCGGAACTGCTTGCGGCATGTGTTGCCATTGCCATCAATCCGGAAGATGAGCGTTATAAGGAATACATCGGACAGACAATGAAAGTACCACTGTTCGGTCATGATGTAGAGGTCATAGCTGACAAGGACGTTGACCCAACATTCGGTACAGGTGCGGTCATGATCTGTACCTTTGGAGATAAACAGGATGTCAGATGGTGGCTAGAACACAACCTCCCGTTAAGGAAGGGCATTGACAAGAGCGGCATCATCACCGAGATAGCCGGAAAATACGCAGGAATGACAATACCTGACTGCAAAGCGGCTATTATCGAAGACCTCAAAAGCGAAGGGTACCTCTACGAGCAGAATACGCTTGAGCAGAATGTCGGAATGTGCTGGAGATGCAAGACACCTATCGAGATACTGTCCGAGAGACAGTGGTTCGTGAAGATCGATAATGATGAGATACTCAGGACAGCAGACGAGATCGAATGGCTGCCTGAATATATGAAGGTAAGGCTTCAGAACTGGACCAAAACCATGGAATGGGATTGGTGTATCTCAAGACAGAGGATCTTCGCAACACCAATACCTGTCTGGTATTGTAAGAAGTGTGGCGAGGTCATGGTCGCAGAAGAAGAATGGCTCCCTGTCGACCCTACGCAGCAGCAACCACATGTGGCATGTAAGTGCGGATGTGAGGATTTCGAACCGGAAGAGGATGTCCTTGATACGTGGATGGATTCCTCCATTACTGCGTTACATGTCGCAGGATGGCTCAGCGATAAGAAGATGAGGAACCCAACGCAGTTGCGTCCACAGGGGCACGACATTATTCGTACATGGTCTTTCTACAGCATACTCCGTTCAATGGCACTTACTGGCGAGAAGCCATGGGAGTCCATACTCGTCAACGGGATGGTTCTTGGAGAGGACGGACACAAGATGAGTAAATCCCTTGGAAATGTCATATCCCCTGAAGAAGTTATTAAGGATCATAGTGCTGACGCATTCAGGCAGTGGGCAGCAGTAGGTGGTACCACCGGCTCCGATGTGATGTTCAGGTGGAAAGATGTAGTATCAGCATCTCGATTCTTTACTAAGATGTGGAGTATATACAGGTTCTCAATGTCACACATCGAAGACGAGCTTGCAGAGATCACATCCGACAAACCGGAAAAGCTCAATGTCATCGACAGATGGGTTTTGAGCAATCTTAACAGGCTCATCAGTTCGGTTACCGCAAGCCTTGATGCATACCAGTTTGACGAGGCATACAAATCCATAAGGGGATTCGCATGGGAAACCCTTGCAGATAACTACATAGAGCTTGTGAAGTCCAGGCTGTATGGCGAGGATAAGGAAGCACGCAGGGCAGCACAGTACACACTGTATGTTGCCATTGATAGACTCTCACGCATGCTTGCGCCATTTGCTCCGTTCTTTGCAGAGGAGATGTACTCAAGGATAGGAGAGGGAAGCATACACGTTCAGGAGTGGCCAGTTGTTGATGAGACACTCATCGATGAGGCTATAGAGAAGGACGGAGAGCTTATCAAGGACCTTGCAGGCAGTATCAGAAGATACAAATCCGAATTTGGAATGGCACTCAACGCACCCCTTGAAAAGATCGAGGTCTATGCCTCCCTTGGAGATGCTTCAGACCTGACAGGTGTTACGAACTCAACCGTGGAGGTAATTAGCGGGGAGCCGGACTTTGAACATGTGCCGGTGAACGTTAAGCCGAACATGGCAATCATCGGTCCGAAGTTCAGGAAACAGGCAGGGGCCATAATCAAGACCCTGACATCCATGGACCCTGTGGAAGTTGCAGATATTATCTCAAAAGGAAACATCAACATCAATGTAGATGGCGAGGATATCGAGCTTGAACCGG
>NZ_JAUVEY010000079.1:0-10187 GCF_030594565.1 Methanococcoides sp. | reverse complement strand
ACTGGTTTTCAGGAAAGATTTTCGTTTATTTTCTTTTGGAATACTTGCAACTATAGATTTGAAGGTGTGAGTTACCTGATACAGCTAGTGCTGTATCAACAAACTTTAAGTATTTGTTAAACAAAACACAATCATCCCCTTTGTGTTTTCTGTGCTAAGTAATACTCAGGGGATAATCCTTTTTAAAATTTTATGTGAAAATTAAATAGAAAATAGGTTTTCTACAGAGCCCAAATTAACTATATATATAACAGAACGCAGTTCAGTTATCAAAACACATTTATATTACCAAATCGATTTTATAAAGCACAAAATAATAGGATCTCGATAATGCACTAATTGATCTTGACTTCCCTTCGATTTTCGGATACTTGAACATGACCTGCAAAGCAAATACCCGATGGATATTATTCATAGCAATCGTCCTGATACTCTTATTTTCAATGACAGCACCAGTTAGTGCAAGAGAAGTGAAAGTTGCATTGTATCAGTATGAACCAATGATATTCACTGATGAAAATGGTAATGCTGCCGGAATAACTGTTGATCTTATCAATGACATGGCCAAACAGAATGACTGGAAACTCGAATTCATAGAGTGCACATGGGCAGAAGCACTTGAATTCCTTGAAAACGGTGAGGTCGATGTTGTCACCAATATTGCGTATACTGAAGAAAGAGATTCAGTATTCAATTTTACAGCAGAGCCCGCACATGTCTACTGGAGTCAGGTCTATGTAAATCCAGACCTCGAAGTGAATTCCATACTTGACCTTTCAGGCAAAACCATCATAGGAAATGAAGAGGACTTTAGTTTAATTATTTCAAAGAAAGGATGGAAAAATATAGGGTACAATCTAACTATATTGAAGTCGCTGAGACCATCACGATCCTGGAATATATAGATAGCGGGAAAGCAGATGCAGGAATAATCCCCTATACTTTTGGTAATTATTACAGTAGCGATTATGATGTGAAAGTAACCCCAATAGAAACAGAACCCTTTGGGCAGTATTTTGCAGTTGCAGATGGAAACAATATCGACCTGCTCAATGATATGAATTCATATTTAGCCTTGAAAGGAACACCTTCACAGGAATTACCTCAACAAAAGGAAAATATTTTTAAAGAGTTCCTCCCATATTTGGCCATCGGAGTATGGGTGATCTCTCTTCTGATCATATTAAATTTAGTACTTAAGGATAAGGTCAAAAGAAAGACAGATGAGCTTACGGCGAAGAACCTGCTTCTTGAAGACTATATTGAAGAGAAGAAGAGAAGCGATGAGAAATATTCCACCCTTGTTGAAAAAGGAAATGATGGTATTATCATTGCTCAGGAATATCTGCTCAAATTCGTAAATCCAAAGTTTGCCGATATAATAGGCTATACTAATGACGAATTAATGGAAAACCGTTCTTTGATTATGTTTCTGATGAGTACAGGGATCTGGTAAAAGGGAGGTGTGAAACACGCCTATCAAATGATCCAGATGTGCCTTCGAGGTATGAACTTGATTTTCTTGCAAAGGATGGTCGTAAGGTTTCAGTGGAAGTGAACGCATCGGTCATTGATTATGAAGGAAAACCTGCAATAATGTCGATATTCAGAGACATCACTGAAAGAAAGAAAGCTGAATATGTCCTTCAGGAAAAGATCAAGGCAGAGACCATGAACCTTGAGAAGAGTAAGTTCCTTGCCAATATGAGCCATGAGTTAAGAACGCCTCTTAACGCTGTCATTGGATTTTCTGAAATGTTGATGCTGGGAACTTTCGGAACACTCAATGAGAAACAAACAAAATATGTGGACAATATTACTTCAAGCGGAAAACACTTGCTGGATGTGATCAACGATATTCTTGACCTTTCAAAGATCGAAGCTGGAAGGATGGAACTACAGCCCAAAGAATTCGACGTACCCTCTACGATAGAGGAAGTGAACATGCTGCTCGCATCAATGGCCGTAAAAAAGAGGATCGATATATCTACAGATCTTGCAGACAATACCATTGTTATTGAGGCTGACAAGACCAAATTCAAGCAGGTACTATACAATCTGCTGAGCAATTCACTAAAGTTCACGCCTAATAACGGAACTGTTGTCGTGTCTGCGAATGTAAAGGACGAAATGCTCTATGTTAGTGTAAAGGATTCGGGAATGGGAATTGCCAAAGAAGATATTGGAGCTATTTTTAGTCCGTTCAGGCAACTCGAAGAAATGAGTTCAAAGGTACAGCAGGGAACAGGGCTTGGTCTCACACTTGTGAAACGTTTTGTGGAAATGCATGGCGGCGAGATCTGGGTCGATAGTGAAATTGGAAAAGGAAGTACTTTTACGTTCACAATGCCTTTGAAAAGCGACATTGAATGATTATTTAATATTTTTATATTGTTAACGGGTCAAATTCCTTAAATACTATAATTACCATCAGTAATATTATGCAACTTCCAACACCTGAGAGGCTACGACAGAAAAGGCTTGATCTGACCCTTACCCAAAGCGAACTTGCAAAGCGTGCCGGTGTCAGTCAACCTTTGATAGCCCGTATTGAAGCAGGTGATGTCGATCCGAGGTTATCGACACTCAGGAAGATATTTACTGCCTTTGAGGAAGTGGAGAAGGAAAAAGTGCTGGCAAGAGATATCATGCACACGCTTGTTATTTTTGTTTCTTCTGATGATTCTGTCGAATCGGCTGTGCATCTGATGGAAGAGAATGGATTTTCACAGGTTCCGGTAATCGATCAGGGTGTTCCATTGGGCAGTATTTCCGAGGACACTATTATTAAGGTCATGACAGAGAGAAAGGCATCGGATATTTCCCAGATGAGAATAAGGGATATCATGGGTGATGCCTTCCCGATTGTTTCGCCTACTACTGAGCTCAATGAGATATCACATATGCTTGAAAGAAATCCGGCGGTCCTTGTGGTCGAGAAGGGTGTTACCACAGGATTCGTTACAAAACATGATGTGATCAAGCTGTTGCATGGCTAAAATAGGCTTGCAGGCATTTGTTTGCCGAACCCATGCTATTATTCTTTTTTGCTGACTACAATTATATAGTAGATTTGCATATGGTAGCTCAATTATTTATTATTTATAGCGACTATTCATAGAAATAGATACTAATAGAATCACTTATTTATTGACTTTACAGGAGATATTACATGGACCTTGAAGACACACTACTTATGATGCCTGGCCCTGTTCCTGTTGCACCTCGCGTGCTCAGGGCAATGTCAAGACCTATGATCAATCATAGGGGCAAGGAATTTTCCGCAATGTTCGATGACTGTACCACCATGCTGAAAGAGATCTTCCAGACAGAGAACGATCTTTTCACCATCAGCGGCTCAGGAACAGCTTCCATGGAAGCAGCTCTTGGATGCACCATTGATAAAGACGACAAGGTCGTCACTATCGAGAATGGTAAGTTCGGAGAGAGATTCAAGGATATCGCAGCCCGATATGGACAGGTCGTTCCTGTCGAGTGCGAATGGGGAACCTCCGTTGACCTCGATGTTGTAGAGGAGAAGCTTTCCGAGGGTGCCAAGGCTGTTACAATGGTACACAACGAGACCTCAGCAGGTATACGCAATCCAGCTCCTGAAGTTGGTAAGCTTGCAAAGAAGTACGATGCTTTGTTCATCATGGACGGCGTGACCTCCATCGGTGGAGACGATGTTAAAGTGGATGACTGGGGCGTTGATATCGCTGTTGTAGGTTCACAGAAGTGCATCGCTGCACCACCAGGACTTTCCATGCTTTCAGTAAGCGAACGTGCTTTTGAGGCTATGAACAAGGAAAATCTGCCATACTATCTTGACCTTAAGGCATACCAGAAGAGTGCAGCCAAGTCACAGACACCATATACACCTGCTGTGCCTCTGTTCTTCGGTCTTCAGGAAGCTTTGAAGATCGTCATGGAAGAAGGTATGGATGCAAGGATCAAGAGGCAGGCAACCGGCGCTGCTGCTGTACGTGCTGCCATGGATGCAATGGGCATCGAGATGTTCCCACAGCTTAACGCGACCAGTGCTTATTCCAGCACAGTTTCCGCAATGAAGGCACCTGAGGGTGTTGACAGCAACGATATCAAGAAGGGAATGATGGACAAGGGCATCATTATCGCAGGCGGTCAGAACAGACTCAGCGGTAAGATCTTCAGGATAGGCAGTATGGGCAATGTTGCTCCAAAGGACCTCATGATGACAATTCAGCACCTTGAACTCGTTTTCAAGAAACTCAATGTCGTTAATGAGATCGGTGCAGGTACCGAGGCTGCTGCCAAAGTATTTGACACACTATAAGCCATAGTATGATATATGAAAACTATAGGCATTGTCGATACGACCTTTGCACGTTTCAATATGGGACGTGCAGCCGTCGATGAGATCCAGCAGAACGTATCCGCTAAGATCAAGCGGATAACCGTTCCCGGTGTCAAGGACCTGCCGGTAGCATCCAAGAAGCTCATCGAAGAAGAAGGATGCGACATAGTAATAGCTCTGGGAATGCCCGGCTCCAAGGAACAGGACAAGATCTGTGCCCACGAAGCCTCCACCGGCATCATCCAGGCCCAACTCATGACAAACACCCACATCATAGAAGTGTTCGTACATGAGGACGAGGGAAAGGACGAAAAGGAACTCGCATTCCTCATGGAAATGCGCTCCCGCGAGCACGCCTTAAATGTCGTCAACATGCTGTTCCACCCTGAAAAACTTGTCAAGCAGGCCGGTACTGGTCAAAGGCAGGGATTTGAGGATGTCGGGACTTTGAGACATTAAGGTAGTTTCTTTATTCTTTTTTTTGAATTTGTTGAAGAAGAGAGAAATCTCTTGCTATGATTAACTGGATACTTGACGGTCTCAACGGATAGGTGATCAAGCATAGAGCTGGTTGGTCCCGAGGATCTGCATAGATGTTACGTATCTACGCTAACTACACTGATCAAGAGATCAATGATAAGATTTACGAAAGATATGGCATCAAGACGGATAACAAGAGACATATCACACTGAAAGCTTGTCCTCGCTGCAATAATGTACTTCGTCCGGACGATAAGTTCTGCAGTCAGTGTTCACTTGTGTTGGACCATGAAGCACTTGAGCATGTGCAGGTTCATGAGAAGATTACACCACAATTGCTTGAAGCATTGGTTAAGTCTAATCTTGGAAAAGATCTGTTAGGAGAATTACAGTAATTGAAATTAAACTGAGGATATGGTAAGTATGAGTTACATAAGGGATGGGCGTGCTCCAATACCTCTATCAGAGAATACATCCAAAGTGATGAGCGCAAACAAAGGAAAGAATACGGAACCAGAGCTCATGTTGCGTAAAGCGTTGCGGGATATTGGGCTTTCTGGATATCGTATACATTGGAAAAAAGCAACTGGGAAACCAGATATTGCATATCCTGGAAAAAAACGAGGTTTAAGAAAATCAGTAATAATTTGTTCTGTCCTCATATCATAGGTTCTATTTGACATATTATCTAAGTAAAATATATAGAAACATAACTATATGAAGTTTTGTGACTTGATCATAAAATAAAAGGTTAGGAATAGATGCGCTCAAAGCGATCAATTTCCTTTTTGTAAAGTATTTGCACTTTAGGAGAATCGAGATCTTTTGAAAAATCAATTATCAATGGCTCATCCCGGGTTTCTGAGAAACGTTTGGCCGAATGAATTATGCTCACGATCTCTGCCAGTGCTTTTTCAGCATTGACTGCTTTACCATTGTAAATTGAGAACTATTCACTAAGAATATTGAATGCAAATATCGTATTTTCACAGAACATCATCCTTTCGATTTTGTTCACATCAATTAAAGAATTCATGTCTGGAGCTTTGATAAATACTGTATACATCGATATTTCTCCTTGATTAAATGAATAAGTGGGTAGCGTCCCCACTCACTTTTTGTTCTTTGCAGCTGCAGACTGAGCACGTGCTTTAAAGTCCTGGTTATTTCCAGATTTATCTGCATTTGACTGTATCCTTGAAGCTGCTTTCTGATCCATTGATTTATCTGTCATTTTATTCCTCTATATTATTATTTGTCTTCATCTTTTGATTCGTAGTCATCTGGTCTTTCATCATCCCCACGACTCTGCCAATAAGCATCGTTGTTCGGATTGCACTGATTTGAGTGGTTGTCGCTGTCTGATTGTTTACTCATTCTTTATCACCTCATTTTGTAGTAACAATCCCTAATTTATACGATTTAGTTTAAATAGATTTCAAAAGAGTTAAGTAATTAGAAAAACAATTTGTAAATAAGAAGTGGATTTTATTTACAACATTCTAAACTTGAGGAGCACAAATGTCAGCCGAAGGGATAAAGGGACGAGAATGGGAAGTTCTAGAGCATTTTATTGTAAACGAAAGCAGAAACTTAGAATATGTTCTTCGAAAATTCAATAAAATAACACCTGAAAACGTCATTCATTTTTCTAGTTATCCCGGTAAAATCGAATCGGAATCAGGAATAAATAGAGTAACTGTGGGAGATACTTGCAGGAAATTTTTGAAAATGGAAATATTCAAAATAGCAGAAACAAAGCATACCGGAAAGAAAGGTGGCAAAACCAATTTTTACTCACTTCGATCTGATTTGTCCACAATCAGAAAACTAGTTCGATTAATATTAGAAATAAAATCCTATTCTGAAGCTAAACATCTTCTTGACAATTATTACTTTACATGCAATTTGAATGAAGCTCTTGTGAGAGAAGTTTTGAGTGAGAAAAATGTTCAGATAAATCGATTATTTTATCCATTAGACTGGAAGATCACTGATGCATCGCGAATCGTTGCCAATTTAGAAAAGAATGAAATCTATCCTGATAAACCAGAACCAAGAGAAGATTTGAGCATAAAATATCAGGAAATAATTACAAGCTATGAAAACGAAGACAAGAAAATTGAGAAAAAATATGTTGATAAACTCAAATATTTCTGTGAAAGTTTTTCTCAAAATTTGAATGACCCACCAGTAGATGAAATTGATTATTACTTCAAGGATTATGATCTTTACAACATTTCTAGATCGAAATACCAGGAATGGTTGGGAAGAAAAAGTGACTATTTACATAATTGCAATTTTGTTGCTCTCGAAGGGCTTAGTTTGATTTTGCCTACTTTTAAAGACAACACAAATGAAGAAGATAAACTGAAAACAATAATGGAATTGAATCTTCAGACCTTTTATGATAGTTACTATGGGTATAGGTATGTAAACTTTAAAAGTTTCCCAAGCTATTTCGTTGCTAAGATCAACTCTATAATAAGAGAAATTGAGAGTTTGCAAGCAAAAGTCCTTGAAATATAGAAAAGAGAAGAACGAATTTACATTTGTATGGATAGTAATCTACCTTTTGCAAATTTAATTAAAATACTCAACAGTAATATCTTAAAAATTGAACAAGAAACCAACAGTTATACTAGCTTTATTCCTACAGATTTCTTCAACAAACTCATTCCAGAATTACATAATTTAATTATAGAACATCTTAATGATGCAAAAAATGATGACACAATTAAGTTCATTGAATATACTTCAAAACGTGTTAGTAGGTATATTGAAGATATTGAATTTTACCTAGAAAGAATTAGGCATGTTAAGGAATTAAAGCTTGATTATGTTAAAAACAATTATAGTAATTTGATAAACGAGCATTACTCTATTTTTGAATATGAAAAGTTAATTCTTCCAATATTGGCCTTAATTCATACATCTCCACGAGCATTAAATGAATTTCTCAATGGTGAGTGGAAATCATTTGATCTATTATTTATTGCGAATAATGAGACAAAGAATAGTGAATTCTTGACAAAACTCATCCACATTACTTTGGTCGATCTGATGTGTGTTCCTAAGTTATTAAAAAATAGTATCGTTAATGCCCTTTCATTTAATTCTTATATTGACTCCAGATTTGATTTCTATCAGGAAAGAAGCGTACAAAGTACTGAAGACCATCGGGAATATTACTATAATAAAATAGATAATCATTATGGGGAGCTTTCCTATGAGGAAATAATGCGAGAAGAGTCACAACCTATAAAGCTTCAACTGAAACAAATATATGAATTCTATATATCGTTACGTTTTTCCATCAACAGTTCAGAGGATGGAAGTAAGATATCATCAGCTTTATCACATACTTTCATCCCAACGATCAAACAACAATTTTTTACCCTTCACGAATTAAATAATATCATATCGCTTATTGAGAAGCTTAGAGATACGAGGAATCCATTATATAGCCATATCCGAAGCCTTCTTTCAACTAAAATGCAAAATATTGTATTATATTGTGATCTTTCGTCAGAGCCTTCTATCAAGCTAAAAAAGGACCTTTTAGACGAGTTAAGTCTTGTGATGCTACAACCAGATTTGTATCAGGAAAGCATATTTGATGAAATTATATGTTCAAATGAAAAATTAAAAAAAGAAGAAGTTGAATATATATCATCACTCAACATTTCATTTAAAGATCTAATACAAATAACACATGAAAGTACTGGACGTTTTATCACTAATCAGATGCTTGTTTTTAATCAGTGCCTCTTGTACACAGTCTTCAAAGATGAGTTTGATAATAGCGATATATATTTTTGATTCGTTTTTGAAATAAAATAAAAGGAGAACATTACCATGGAGCCTATGATTGAAGAGAATACCAGAATACTTATCGTTGGAACTTATCCCGGACAAACATCTCGTGATATGAATCAATATTATGCTAATCCTCGGAACCAGTTTTGGAAGATTATGAAAGAGCTCTTAGACATTGATCTGCAAGAATTGACCTATGATGAAAAGATAAAAGTCCTACGAGAGAATCAAATCGGATTGTGGGACACACTGAAGAATTGTGATGTTGTAGGAAGCTCCGATAAAAGCATCTGTAACGAAGAATACAATGATTTTTCTCAATTAACAACAGTCGAGAGAATAGTATGCAATGGGAAAAAAGCAGAAAAATATCTCAGCAATTGTAACGTTCCTAAAAATGTAGAGGTTATTGGAGTACCTTCATCTAGTCCTGCAAGAGCAATGAAGTTTTCTGAAAAAGCAGAAGAATGGAAAGATAAAATGCTCGTTTAATCAGTCACAAAATATAAATGCTGCCTGTCTGGACAATACATATCCAATTAGATGTTCATACTTGCCCCCACTCATTTTATTGTAGTAAAGGACCCATCATCTAATATTTTCAAACCAATTTCTTCGAAAGACAGAAAATGAATAATGATATTAAATCTATCAATATTGTCGTCCTCAATATTTTTAAATTGAGATAAACTATCTCCAACAATTACTAGCTTCAATTTGGCGGATCTGCCAGTAATAGATTTATATTTATCAAGAATATTTTTGCATTGAGCAATATATTTATCCAATATATTCTCTATCGGAATACTAATTGGAACAAGTTTTATTTCAAAAATTAAATCCCCGAAACCAAACTTTAGTAAACCGTCAAGTTCGACAGATTGTTTTTTTTGGTTAATAATACGCTGATTTCTTATTATTGTAGAACCATACATTCTTTCAAGATAAGTAAATACAGAATCTTCTATTGAGAAATATGAATGAATTAGTTTTTTCTTTTTCTGTTCGTTGTCCAAAACAATGTCTGCTTTTTTCAAATAAAGTTCTTCTTGTGCTGTATTTCGTACGACCTCTTGTACATTTTCTTCTGTTAGTTTATGTATGGCTTCTTCAACTACATTTTTATCTGTTTCGTTTACCACTTTCTTTACTACTTCTTTAACCGACTCTTCTTTAACCTTTTTTTCTGCTTGAAGAAGATCTTCAAGATCTTTCTCCATTTCAAGTTTCTTTTCTTCAACGTCTCGAGGCTCTTGGTTTTCAAAGTAACTGTCAGTTCCTTTTATGATTGCAGCCAAATTTTGGAGGAATAATGAGTCAGTGACCAATGTTGCTATAATAAAAACAGTTGGAAAATAAATCCAACCAGAATTTGCAAAAAGCGCCATACTGACCAGAAAAAAAGTACCTGCCATTTTAGTTGCTTGTTCTTTTCTTCCTTTATAAAAAGAATAAAAAGAGTAGATAAATCCAATTAATAAAGCAACTGTTGCAAGGCAAATTCTTAAATTATCCGTAACTATTCAGCCTAATTATCGTCAATCCTGTATCA